>NZ_JAGGPD010000453.1 GCF_018613995.1 Microbacterium sp. ISL-103
CCGCACGCTGGCCGAGGTCGCCCCCGCCTCCACGATCTTCGCGACGAACTCGTCGACCCTTCTGCCGAGCGCTCTGGCCGAATCGACGGGAAGGCCAGAGCGGTTCCTGGCCCTGCATTTCGCGAACGAGATCTGGTCGCACAACACCGCCGAGGTGATGGGCACGCCTGCCACCGACCCCGCGGTCTACGACACCGTGGTCGAGTTCGCCTCGCAGATCGGCATGGTCCCGATCCAGATCAAGAAGGAGAAGGCCGGGTATCTCCTGAACTCGATGCTCGTGCCCTTCCTGGAAGCCGGTGCCGGACTCCTCGTCGACGGGATCGCCGACCCCGAGGCGATCGACGCGACCTGGCGCATCGGCACGGGTGCTCCGGCCGGCCCCTTCGAGATCTACGACATCGTCGGCCTGACCACGGCCTACAACATCTCTCGCATGGGCGGCGAGAAGCAGCAGCGGTTCGCCTCGCTTCTCAAGGAGCAGTACATCGACAAGGGCAAGCTCGGCGTCGCCACGGGCGAGGGCTTCTACACCTACCCGCGAGAGAGCTGATCGCCGTCACCGTCCGAGGAGCTTGCGGATCGCCGTCTCGGGCGAGACCGTGAGATCGAGCGTGCGACCTCGCGAGTACAACCGGAACACGCGCGGATCGATATAGCTCCCCCGCGCGACAGCGAGGGTGTTGCCGAGTGCCGACGCCGTGGCCTGCACGGCCAGGCGCTCGGCACGCCGTCGCTCGGTCTTCGTCTCGAGACGGCCGATACGCGCCAGCGCGTCCGCGGCGAGTATGGTGCCGTGCAGCGTGCGGAAGTCCTTCGCGGTGAATGCCGCGCCGGCGACCTTTCGAAGGTAGTCGTTGACCTCACTCGAGTTCAGCCGCACTCGGCGACGCCCCTTGCGGTACGCGAGCAGAGGCGCACGAGGCGAGCCGACGGCGAACTCCGAGAGCGCCTCGGCGAGCGGGGCATCGGTGATCTCGATCGACGCGAGCTGCTTGCTCTTGGCCGGGAAGCTCAGCGACACCGTGCTCCCGTCGATGCGCACATCACGCCTGCGGAGGGTGCTCAGACCTCGACTGCCGTGCTTGACGAGATAGCGCTCCGAGCCGATGCGCAGTGCGGCGTCGTCGAGCAGGCGGAAAGAGACCGCCAGCGCGCGCTCCCTCGTCAGACCGGGTTCGCCGATCGCGCGCGTCACCTTCGCCCTGGCCGCCGGCAATGCCGCGGCGAGCTTCAGCGCCCGTGCGAACTTGCGCTGATCCCTGCCTGTGCGCCAGAGCGGGTGATAGAGATACTGACGTCGCCCCGCGTCGTCCGTGCCCACCGCCTGGATGTGGGCCAGCGGATCGGCGGCGATCCACACGTCCTTCCAGGCAGGGGGGATCGCGAGGTCGCGGATGCGTTCGCGATCGGCTTCCTCGACCGGGGTGTTTCCGGCATCGACGTACCGGAAACCCGATCCCGATCGCACGCGCCTGATGCCCGGAGTCTCACCGGGGACCACTCTCGTAAGCGCCATCGTCGTCCTCCTCGTCACACAGCATCGACCGTCGACGATCACGATCCCCCGTGGCGCCCACGGCGTGAAGGGCATGGCGCGGCGCGGTGCTGACCTGCTAGGCGGCGAGCACTCGGATCATCGTTCGTCGAGGCGGACGACCTCTTCCGGAACGCCGTTGTCGGCCGGGGTGATCACGCGTTCGAGAGCCAGCGCCAGCACACCGACCGCCGCACTGCCCACGACCATGACGCCGATGAACCAGACCGTGAGCCCCTGACCGAGCATGATGCCGGCGGCCAGCGGCCCGGTGATGGCGCCGCCTTGGAAGGCGGCCGAGTTCACGGCGTTATAACGCCCCCGCGTCCTGTCGGTCGCCAGATCGTTGTAGATCGCCGGCACGGTGGGCTGCAGCATCGTCTCACCGAACGCGAAGACGCCCATGTACGCGATTACTCCGATCGCCGCGGCGATCGAGGCCGGCAGGACGCCTGTGCATCCGAGGATCACCCACGAGAGCGCCCAGATCAGCGCCATGACCACCATCACCCGTGTGCGCCGGCGCCCGCTGATGAACCTCAGCACCGCGAACTGGAGCAGCACGATGACGGCGGTGTTGACGGCGAAGGCGATGCCGACGACCTGGGTCGAGACCTCGGCCACCTGGCGGGCGAAGGCCGGGAACCCTGCTTCCATCTGGCCGTAGCCGATGAACACCGCCAGGAAGGTCAGCAGCGTCAGCCAGAGAACAGCCGGTCGACGCAGGATCGCGCGATACGAGCCACCCTGGTCTGCGGGCGCATCGGCATCGCCCTGAGTGCGCACGCGCCGAAGCGGGCCGAGCAGGAGGGCCATCGGAATGAGGCTGGTCGCGGCATCGATCAGGAAGATGGCGGTGAATGTGCCCGGGTCGTGCACATCGACGAAGAAGCCTCCGATGATGCCGCCGACGCCGATGCCGAGGTTGACCAGCGCGAAGTTCACCCCGAAGTACTGCTGTCGCACCTCACCGTCGACCACGCTCGCGATGAGGGCATTGAATCCGGGCCACGAGACGCCGAAGTTCACCCCGATGAGGATGACCGCGACCGCAGCGACCGCGGGATGCGTCGCGAAGGCCAGCAGCGTGCACCCGAGGATCATCGCGACCAGCCCCACCAGGAGCACGTGCCTCGCACCGTGGCGATCGATCAGCGTGCCACCGGGCCCCGTGACGATGAGACCGGTGATGGCGATGAGGCTCATCAATGCTCCGGAGACCCCGAGATCGAACCCCCGCACCTCGTGAAGATAGATGATCGTGAAAGGCAGAGTCATTCCGCGACCGAAGGTCTGCACGACCACGGTCGACAGCAGCCATCGCCCCTCGGTGGGGAGCGCGCGCCAGAACGTCCGGATGCCGATCACGTGATGATTCTCGCGCAGACCTCCGACATCGGTGTCCGCTCCCCGGCGTGCCGACGCCCGCCGGATTGTCGACCGGTATGTAGGTCTGCCATTCTCTTCACTATGACGATGTCACTCGAGGAATTCCGCGCGTCCCTGACGAATGCAGATCTGCGGGCCGCCCTCGGGTTACAGCTCACCGACATCGAGGCGCAGCAGGTCGCCGACGACCCGGCTTCGACGCAGGGCTGGTATTCGTACTGGCTGTCGACGCAGTCGACTCCCCCGCCGCCGGCCGGGCCCGCCTACGACGCTCCGCCGCCTGCATTCGACTCTCCTCCGCCGCCGGCCGGATCCGCCTACGACGCGCCGCCGCCCGCAGGCGCAGCCGTCGACTCTCCGCCGCCGCCCACCGGGCCGGCGTACGACGCTCCGCCGCCCGCCACCGCCCCGCTCGATCCCGCGTTCGCAGCCACGGTGCCCTACCCCGGCTACGAGGCTGCACCGGGCGTGTCCGCCTACCCCGGTGCCCCCGTCACAGGGGAGGCCGCCCCCGGCAAGAAGAAGAGGGTCGGACTCTGGGTGACGCTGTCGATCCTCGCCGCGCTGCTGCTGATCGCCGCGATCGTGGTGATCTTCGCCTTCGCGACGGCGCGGCACTGGACCAAGACCGATGTCCCCGAGCAGCCCGAGACCTTCCACAGCGAGGAGTACGAGACGGGCCGCTACGACGTGACGATGGACACGGTGAACCCCTGCACGGTGAACCAGGACTGGACCGACTGCACGAACCTCATGGTCGCCACCTACACGGCCGCCTGCGTCGACGTGGAGCTCACCGAGGACGCGACCCTGCTCTGCACGGACTACAGCGGGGCGATCGACGAGATGAAGGCGCAGGACGGCGACGGCTACTACGTGGCCACACTCGGGACCTACGGCACACTGCACCAGACCCCCGAGATCGATACCCGCCAGGTGTCGAACGACGACTACAAGCCCGCCGTCACGCACGAGGCCGTGTGCTACCTGGAGTTCATCGGGGAGTGCGAGTAGAGCCTCACCCTGAAACGACAAAACCCCCGCCTGAGCGGGGGTTTTTGTCTTGCTGGGGTACCTGGACTCGAACCAAGAACAACGGAACCAGAAACCGCCGTGTTGCCAATTACACCATACCCCAAGGGCGAAACCGGAGCCTCGCACCGAGAGTCAAGCCTACCCGAGCCACGGCCCGAATGCCAAAACGCCCCGATCGGTCCGGGCGCGTCGCCCTTGGGCGAGATCGCGCGCGAGCGTCGACGGGCGCGCATGCAGAAGGGAGAGCACCTGACAGGTGCTCTCCCTTCCGACTCCCTCAGTTCGCCAGGAACTCCGACAGACCGCGCAGGCGTCGCAGCGACTCGTCCTTGCCGAGCAGCTCCATCGACTCGAACAGCGGCGGCGAGATGCGACGGCCGGTGATCGCCACGCGCGGAGGCCCGTAGGCGATGCGCGGCTTGAGCTCGAGCTTCTCCACGAGCGCCTCGGCGAGAGCCTCCTGGATCTTCTCCGGAGTGAACTCGGTCACCGACTCCAACGCCACGACACACGCGTCGAGCACGTCAGCGGCGTTCGCCGGCAGACCCTTGAGTGCGTCGGCGTCGTACGAGACATCCTCTGTGAAGAGGAATCCGACCATGCCCGGGACCTCGCCGAGCAGCTGCACACGCTCCTGCACGAGCGGCGCGACCCGGAACGCGAGCACGAGCTGCTCGTGCGTGGGCTCATCGAAGAGCCCTGCTGCGGCGAGGTACGGGATCGTCCGCTCGGCGAAGTCCTTCTCATCGAGCTTGCGGATGTGGTCGCCGTTGATCGACTCGGCCTTCTTCTGGTCGAACCGCGCCGGATTCGGGTTCACATCCACGATGTCGAACGCCTCGGTGAACTCCTCGAGCGAGAACACGTCTCGGTCGTGGCCGATCGACCAGCCCAGCAGTGCCAGGTAGTTCAGCAGGCCCTCGTGGATGAAGCCGCGATCGCGGTGCAGGAACAGATCCGCCTGCGGATCGCGCTTCGAGAGCTTCTTGTTCCCGGTCTCGCCCAGCACCAGCGGCATGTGCGCGAACCGCGGCACGAAGGTGGTGACCTCCGCGTCGATGAGCGCCGCATAGAGCGCGAGCTGACGTGCCGTCGACGGCATCAGGTCTTCACCGCGCAGGACGTGGGTGATGCCCATCAGAGCATCGTCGACAGGGTTGACGAACGTGTAGAGCGGGATCCCGTTGGGCCGCACCACCACGAAGTCGGGGAAGGAGCCGGCGGGGAAGGTCACCTCGCCGCGGATCAGGTCGACGTAGGTGAGGTCCTCGTCCGGCACGCGCAGACGCAGGGCGGGCTGACGCCCCTCGGCACGGAACGCGTCCTTCTGCTCGTCGGTGAGGTCGCGATCGAAGTTGTCGTAGCCGAGCTGCTTCGCGCGTCCTGCCGCCTCGTTGCGAGCATCGATCTCATCCGCCGTCGAGTAGCTCTCATACAGGGCACCCGTGGCGAGGAGCTTGTCGATGACACCGCGGTAGATGTCGTGGCGCTCTGACTGACGGTACGGAGCATGCGGGCCGCCGACCTCGACGCCCTCGTCCCAGTCGATCTTGAGCCACGTGAGAGCGTCGACGAGCTGGCGGAAGCTCTCCTCGCTGTCACGTGCGGCGTCGGTGTCCTCGATGCGGAACACCATCTTCCCGCCCGTGTGGCGGGCGTAGGCCCAGTTGAAGAGCGCGGTGCGGACCATGCCGACGTGCGGCAGTCCCGTCGGCGAGGGGCAGAAGCGGACGCGGACGTCGGCACCACCGGCGGTCGTGGTGAGGGGGTGAGGAGTAGCCATAGCCCTTCGATTCTACGGCTCGGGGCTCGCCTGCCGTGCGGAGGTCAGCCGTGGGACCCGACCGCCACCGCTGCCGCGTGAACCAGCGGAAGACGGTCGTCGACCGACCGCTCCGCGCACACGGCCTCGAAGGCCTCTCGGAACGATGCCCGCCCCGCGGCGTCCAGCGCTCGGTGGAACTGACCCGCCGACCCGACGCCCCCTTCGGCCGACACCCACAGCGCGGCCGCATCGACCGACCATGTCCAGGTGATCTCCGACACCTGTGGGCGCGCCCACCCCGCGTCACGGAGCATCCCTGCGAAGCCGTCGACCGTCCGCTCGAAGTCCTTCTCCGGCGGCAGCCGCTCACCCGGCGCCGGGATGAGCGCCGCGCGCTCGCACACCTCGCGCCACAGCCAGGTCGGCGACGTCGTCCAGATCGTCGCGGCCACGTGGCGCGCCGACACCCGCAGGAGCTCGCGCGCGGAAGATCTGGGGTCGGCGACGTGATTGAGCACGAAGTTCGCGACGACCGCGTCGAACGCCTCGTCACGGAAAGGCAGAGTGGGCAGTGCCGCATCGACCACGGGAATGTCGGGGTGGTCCTGCCGCGCGACCTCTCGCATCGACGCCTCGGGTTCGCACCCGTTCACGTTCCACCCGGCGGCGACGCACGCTGCGGACAGCAGTCCGGTTCCGGAACCCACGTCCAGCAGCGTGCGCCCCGCGGCGGCACCGAGGGACTCGATCAGCGCGGGCGCGGTTCCGACGCACAGCGCGGCGTACGAGTCGGCGTACGCGCGCCCGGTACCGGCCCAGTCCTTCATCGCTTCGAGCGACCGAGCGGTGACAGAGCGACGATCACGACGACGATCACGGACGCCGCGATCCCCAGCCCCGCGTACTGGAAGTTCGACAGCACCACTCCGGCCAGCACCGCGCCCGCTGCAGCCGAGAGGCTCATCAGGGAGTCGCTGCGGCCCTGTCGGACGCGTGCGGATCGCGGGGGCGCTCGATTCGGTCAGCAGCGCCGCCCCCGCGACGGTCGCCGCGCTCCAGCCGAGGCCGAGCAGGATCAGGGCGACCATCACCCCCCATTCCTGATCGTTCACGAACACGGCGAAGGCCAGCGCGCCGCCGAGCAGCACCTGCCCCAGGAGAACCACGCGCAGGCGTCCCCATCGGTCGGCGAGGATACCGAAGAGCGGAGACAGCGCATACATGCCGCCGACGTGCAACGCGATCGTGATGCCCACGAGAGCCGACACATCGGCGGGC
>NZ_JAGGPD010000454.1 GCF_018613995.1 Microbacterium sp. ISL-103
GGGGTGATGGGCCCGGGTGGTGGGGAGGACTCCCCATGACAGCCTCCCCGGCTCACCGGGTAGGATCAGGACGCGTTGGGTGCAGGGCGTCCGAGGCCCCGCACCGTGACGAAAGGACCATCCCATGAGCACGGAATCCCCCTTCCCGAACAGCGATGGCTCCGATGCAGACGGCGCCGCCGTGGCATCCGAGACCGTCGTCGACGAGGTCTTCTCCGACGAGGACGGCGTTCTCTACGACGATGAGGTGACGCCTGAGTTCGGCATCCTCGGATTCACTCTGCGCGAGCTCCTCATCGTCGGCGCCTGGCTCGTCGCCTTCGTCGCCTCGTTCTTCCCGCATATCGCCGAGACGTCCATCTGGGGCACGGGTATCCAGTGGATCCTCCCGATCGGAGTGCCGACGGTCGCCGTGTTCCTGCTCGTGCTCCGCCGTTTCTCCCCTGAGGGGATCCGCAGGGTCGGTTCGCTGGGCATCGACCAGTTCGCCTCCGTCGCGTTCTCAGTCGCCGCCGTCTACTGGCTCGGCGCTCTGTGGAACGCGGTCGCCTTCGCGATCGAATTGGAGGCCTTCGGGTTGAACTGGAACGGAATCGTCCAGCTCGTCGCGATGCTCGCACTCGTCGTGCTCACCGTGTTCGCGCCGCTGGTGCCCGGGATCAAGGAGGACTTCCACGGTCGCCTCGTCACCCTGGCGCACCGCAACGCGAATCCGGTGCGGCCTGTCATCGCCCGCCCTCGCCCCGAGCCCGCGACCTCCGACGGCCACATACCGGCCGCGACCGGCGAGAGCCCGAGCCCGGCCCTCGAACACGCAGTCGATCCGGTGTCGACCTCGCATGAGGACGAAGCAGCTCCCCACGCGTCGGCCCCGGCTCCATACCCGACCGTTGTGCCGGCGTCGGGGCTCGACGTCGAGCTCTCCGGGCAGCAGGCGACGGACGAGGTCGCGCGCCTCGATCTCGCCGACCAGGTCCCGCTCGCCTCGCATGCGTCCGGGGGCGGCACAGGAACGGATCCGGCGCCGGCGCCGTCGCCCGACGAGGAGTACACGCCCGTGTACTCGCGTCAATCGTGGGGTCAGGAGCCCGAGATCGTCTCCGACACGGGCAGCATCGAGTCACTCATGGGGGCACGTGCGCAGGATGTCTCGTCTCCCGAGACGACGGCCTTCCCCGCCGTCGACGACCTGACCGACATCGACGCGACCAACCCCAGGGACGCGGCCCCGACGCCGCAGCCGTTCTGGATCCTCGCCCCCACGGACAGAGACGTCCACGACGAGCGGGGCGATGCGATCTTCCGCGTCGGTCCGAACGCCTGGGCTCTCGTCATCGAAGACCGCGGCGGGGCCTACGTCGTCCGGCACGACGACGGCCGCATCGGCTACCTGCACGACATCGCAGACATCACGAAGGGCTGATCTTGCGCACGATCGATCTGCGGGGGCGCGAGCTCTCGCCGGCTGACATGCTCGCGGCCGTGCCGCGCGCCACCCAGGCACGAGCGGAAGCGCTCGACACGGCGGCGCGGATCGTCGACGACGTCAGAGTGCGCGGTGGCGACGCCCTGCGCGAGCAGGCGGAGCGCTTCGACCGTGTCGTCAGCCACGACATCCGCGTGCCCGCGCAGCACATCGCCGATGCGCTGGAGGTGCTCGAGCCGGCTGTCCGTGCCGCTCTCGAGGAAGCGATCCGTCGTGTGCGGCTGGCGTCGGCAGCCCAGGTGCCGCCGACGCAGATCACCGAGATCGGCGCCGGCGCGACGATCACTCAGCGCTGGCAGCCGGTCCACCGGGTCGGGGTCTACATCCCCGGAGGCAAGGCGGTCTATCCGTCGAGCGTGATCATGAACGTCGTGCCTGCGCAGATCGCAGGTGTCGAGCAGATCGCCCTCGCATCACCGCCGCAGCAGGATCAGGGCGGACGCGTCCACCCGACGATCCTCGCAGCAGCCGGCCTTCTCGGGGTGACCGAGGTCTACGCGATGGGCGGCGCCGGAGCGATCGGCGCCTTCGCCCACGGCGTCGCCGACATCGGTCTCGATCCGGTCGACGTGCTCTCGGGCCCCGGGAACAACTACGTCGCCTCCGCGAAGCGCGCTGTCGCGGGCGTCGTCGGAACCGACTCCGAGGCGGGGGCGACGGAGATCCTCGTCGTCGCCGATGCCGCCGCAGACCCGCGCCTGATCGCGGCAGACCTCGTCAGCCAGGCCGAGCACGACGAGCAGGCCTCCGCCGTGCTCGTCACGGATTCTCCCGATCTCGCGCAGCGCGTCGTCGCGGAAGTAGCGAGCCAGGCCACGTCCACGCGGCACGCGGATCGGGTCGCCGCAGCCCTGGACGGGCCCCAGTCGGCGATCGTGCTGGTCGACGACCGGGCGATGGCCACGGCGTTCAGCAACGCCTACGCGCCCGAGCACCTCGAGCTGCACCTGGCGGATGCGGAATCGGCTGCGCCGTCGTTCACGAGCGCCGGCGCCATGTTCGTCGGCGAACACACGCCGGTGAGCCTCGGCGACTACATGGCGGGCAGCAACCACGTCCTGCCGACCGGCGGACAGGCCCGGTATGCGCCTGGGCTCGGCGCCTACACGTTCCTGCGTCCGCAGCAGGTGATCTCCTACGATCGGGCCGCCCTCGCCGAGGTGCGCGCCGGTGTCGTCGCTCTCGCCAACACCGAGGTGCTGCCCGCGCACGGTGAGGCCGTCGAGGCGCGGTTCACCGCGTAGGATCGGTCAGATGCACTGCCCCTTCTGCCGTCACTCGGATTCTCGGGTCATCGATTCCCGCACCAGCGACGACGGGCTGTCCATCCGCAGGCGTCGACAGTGCCCGGAGTGCGGCGGTCGCTTCACCACCACCGAGACGGCCAGCCTCAACGTCATCAAGAGGTCGGGCGTCATGGAGCCCTTCAGCCGCGAGAAGGGCATCTCCGGTGTGCGGAAGGCGTGCCAAGGGCGCCCTGTCACCGAGGCCGACCTCGCCGTGCTCGCTCAGCGGGTCGAAGAGGCCGTGCGACAGACCGGTGTCTCGCAGCTCGATGCGAACGAGATCGGGCTCGCGATCCTCGGACCCCTCCGCGACCTCGACGAGGTCGCCTACCTGCGGTTCGCCAGCGTCTACCAGGCCTTCGAATCGCTCGAGGACTTCGAGAGCGCGATCACCGATCTGCGCGCCGATCACGTGAGCACCGCACCCGCCGACCGGTAATCTGGCAGGGATGTATCCGCTGCTCTTTCGCGCTGTCCTGTCGCGCTTCGACCCCGAGTTCGCCCACCACGCCGGGATGGCGGTGATCCGCGTCCTCGGTCGCCCGCCGTTCTCCTGGGCGACCCGTGCGATGACGAAACCCGATCCGTCGCTGCGGGTCGACGCGCTCGGTCTGAGCTTCCCGTCGCCGTTCGGCGTCGCGGCCGGGTTCGACAAGAACGCGGTCGGCGTCAGGGGGCTCGCTGCTCTCGGCTTCGGGCACGTCGAGATCGGCACGGTCACCGCCGTGCCGCAGGAAGGCAACCCGAAGCCGAGGCTCTTCCGGCTCATCGAGGATCGCGCCGTCATCAATCGGATGGGCTTCAACAACGAAGGCGCGGATGCGGTGGCCCGGCGTCTCGCGAAACTCCGGCGCGGAGCCCCGGACACCGTGATCGGCGTCAACATCGGCAAGAGCCGCGTGGTCGAGGTGCACGAGGCGACGGCGGACTACGTCGCGTCCGCGACCAGGCTCGCCCCGCTCGCCGACTATCTCGCCGTGAACGTCTCGTCGCCCAACACGCCGGGCCTTCGCGGCCTGCAGGCGGTCGAGACGCTCGCGCCACTGCTGCGCGCCGTGCGCGCGGCATCCGGTTCCACTCCTCTGCTGGTGAAGATCGCACCGGACCTCCCCGATGAGGAGATCTCGGCCATCGCGCAGCTCGCGGTCGACGAAGGCCTCGCGGGGATCATCGCGCACAACACCACGATCAGCCGCGACGGGCTGTCGACCGACTCGGCGACGGTCGAGGCAGCCGGCGCGGGCGGGCTGTCGGGAGCACCGCTCAAGGAACGGTCGCTGCAGGTGCTCCGCCTCGTGCGCACGGTCGTCCCGTCCGACTTCTGCGTGATCGCCGTCGGGGGAGTGGAGACTCCCTCGGATGTGAAGGAGCGGCTCGCGGCGGGTGCGACCCTCGTGCAGGGGTACACCGCGTTCCTGTATCGAGGCCCGTTCTGGGGTCGGGAGATCAACAGGGGACTCGTGGGCCGCTGAGGCAGCACGCACAGACGGAAGAGGCGCCTCCTGCTCGCAGCGGGAGGCGCCTCTTCGATGACGTGGGGAATCAGGCGGGGCGGTCGCCGCGCTTGACCTGCGGCTTGGGCAGGCGCATGAATCGCATCTGCAGCGACCGCATCGCGGCGTACCAGCCCAGACCGCGTTCCATGCGCTCCTTGCCGAACTTCGCCGCGACCTTGCGCTTGACGCGCATACCCAGCAGCACCATGCCGCCGATCGCGAGGATCAGGTACGCCATCATGACGAGGTAGGCCCAGCCGGCTACGGCGAATCCGCCGATCGCGAGGTTGGCGGGAAGCAAAGACACGAGGATCACGAGCACCATCACGCCCATGACGAATTCGGCGGGGTGCCATCCGGCATCCACATAGTCGCGGACCCACCGACGCTGCGCGCCCTTGTCTCGCGCCGGAAGGTACTTCTCCTCGCCGGCCGCGAGACCGGCCTGCGCGCGATTGCGGCGCTCGTTGAGCTCGGCGCGGGCGGCGGCCTTGGCCTCCTTGGTGTTCGCGACGAGTGGGCGGCGGCGCGCCGCCTCCTGCTCGGCCCTGGTCGGCGTCGCGCGTCCTTTGCCAGACGCGGGCGTCTCGGGGGCGTCGTCGTTCGTCGGACGGGAGACAGGGGTAGTAGCCACGAGGTTCCTCGGTTCGGTGAAGCGGATCACCTTAAGATTACTCGCATGACATCTCCTGCCCAGCCCGGTGACCAGAATCTGTCCAGCGAGCGAGAGCCCGCCATCCTCGAGGCGGCCGCGACAGGCTTCCCCGCAGCGCTCAGCGACCTCGGACACCTCGTCCGCATTCCAGGCATGGCATGGCCCGCGTTCGACCAGACTCAGCTCGAACGCAGCTCCGAGGCTGTGGCCGCTCTGGCCAGGGACACCGGGGTCTTCGATGACGTCCGCGTGCTTCGGGCCGCCGTTCCCGGCACCGATGAGCACGGTCAGCCGGCGGTGCTCGCCACGCGCGCTGCCCGCAACGGCAAGCCGACGATCCTCCTCTACGCCCACCACGACGTGCAGCCTCCGGGAGACGACGCGCTCTGGGAGACCCCGCCGTTCGAGCCCACCGTCAGGGACGGCCGTCTGTACGGCCGCGGCGCCGCTGACGACAAGGCCGGGATCATGGCGCACATCGCCTCGATCCGTGCGGTCGCGCAGGTGGTGGGGGACGACCTCGAACTCGGCATCGCGATGTTCATCGAGGGCGAGGAGGAATACGGTTCCCGCTCGTTCGCCCAGTTCCTCTCCGACAACAAGGAGGCGCTGCGCGCGGACGCCATCGTCGTGGCGGATTCCGGCAACTGGGATTCCGTCACCCCCGGCCTGACGGTGTCGCTGCGCGGGAACGCCCGCTTCACGGTCCGTGTGCGCACGCTCGACCACGCGTCGCACTCGGGGATGTTCGGGGGAGCGGTCCCCGATGCCATGATGACGACCGTGAAGATGCTCTCGACCCTGTGGAACGAGGACGGCTCCGTCGCGGTCGAGGGGATGACGGAGCGCGACGCGCCGACTCCGGAGTACAGCGAGGAAACGCTTCGCGACGAGGCTGGCCTCCTTCCGGGTACGTCGCCGATCGGCGACGGCACCATCCTGAGTCGCATCTGGAACAAGCCGTCCGTCACGGTGATCGGCATCGACGCGACGAGCGTCGCTGCAGCCTCCAACACGCTGCTTCCGGAGGTGACCGTGGTCATCAGCGCGCGAGTCGCTCCGGGCCAGACGGGTGAAGAGGCGTACGCCGCCCTCGAGGCCCACCTGCGCGCCCATGCGCCGTTCGGCGCCGAGCTCACCTTCTCCGACGTCGACCTCGGCAACGGCTTCCTCGTCGACACGAGCGGCTGGGCCGTGGCCCTCACCCGAGACGCCATGCGCGACGGCTACGGCGTCGCCCCGATCGACCTGGGCGTGGGCGGATCGATCCCGTTCATCGCGGATCTCGTTCGCGAGTTCCCCGCCGCGCAGATCCTCGTGACAGGTGTCGAGGATCCGCACTCCAGGGCGCACAGTCCCAACGAATCGCTGCACCTCGACACCTTCCGCCACGCCGTGGCGACCGAGGCGCTGCTGCTCTCTCGCATGAACGACATCATCATCTGAGCCCGATCGCCGAGGCTGAGGGTAAAATCGAGTTACCAGCCGTGCATGCACGGCCCGTCACAAGGAGCGACATGAGCGACATCACACTGACCTCAGCAGAGACCACCCAGGCGCACGGCGTGAAGCTGACCGACGCCGCGGCGATCAAGGTGAAGAACCTCCTCGAGCAGGAAGGCCGCGACGACCTTCGTCTGCGCGTCGCCGTCCAGCCCGGTGGATGCTCCGGCCTGATCTACCAGCTGTACTTCGACGAGCGATTCCTCGAGGATGACGTGACCGTCGACTTCGACGGCGTCGAGGTCATCATCGACAACATGAGCGTCCCGTACCTCGACGGCGCATCGATCGACTTCAAGGACACGATCTCGGAGCAGGGCTTCACGATCGACAACCCCAACGCCGCCGGCAGCTGCGCCTGCGGAGACAGCTTCCACTGATCTGAAGCCCTCCGTCAACCTGCGTGGTTGGCATGAATCAGGTGTGAGGTTGCCCTAGACTTGGGTGTGCCCTGTCCGCAATCTGAAAGGTGCATCGTGCCCTCGAAACGCCGCCTTCGTTGGGCCGCTCTTCCTCTGGGAGTAGCGGCAGCCGTGGCCCTGGCGGGATGTACTGCCACCGAGCTGAACGGTTACCTCCCTGGCTTCGTGGAGGGTGAGCCTGCGGCCACCAACCAGACCGAGCGCGTTTCGTCGCTCTGGGTCAACTCCTGGATCGTCCTGCTCGCCGTCGGCGTGATCACCTGGGGCCTGATGGCCTGGGCCGCGATCGCCTATCGACGCCGCAAGGGGCAGACCGGTCTGCCGGTGCAGATGCGCTACAACATGCCGATCGAGATCTTCTACACGGTCGTGCCGTTGATCCTCGTGCTCGGCATGTTCTTCTTCACCGCTCGCGATCAGAGCGAGATCGAGGCGAAGTGGGACGACCCCGACGTCGAGATCACCGCCATCGCCAAGCAGTGGGCATGGGACTTCCAGTACGACGGCGAAGAAGAGGACAACTCCGACGCCGTGTGGACCATGGGCATCCAGGCGCAGCCGGCGGCCGATGGCACCATCGACCAGTCGCAGTTGCCCACGCTGGTTCTGCCGGTCGACCAGAAGGTCACCATCGACCTGCAGTCTCGTGATGTGATCCACTCGTTCTGGATCATCGACTTCCTCTACAAGAAGGACATGTACATCGGGAAGGACAACTCCTGGTCCTTCATCCCGACGCGAGTCGGCGAGTACGCCGGCAAGTGCGCCGAGCTGTGCGGTGAGTACCACTCGATGATGCTGTTCAACGTCAAGGTCGTCGAGCAGGACGAATACGACGCCTATCTCCAGTCGCTCGAAGAAGAGGGCAACACCGGAGACATCACAGACGCGTACGACCGTCTGTCGAACTACCCGGGCACCACCGCCCCGACCTCCGAGGAAGGAGAGGAGTAAGCCATGTCGACCACTGAAGCCCCCCGCACCGACGAGGCCCCTCGCTCCCGTCCCACCACTCTGCCCGCCCGCCAGGCCGCTCTGATGAGCTCCTCGCGCGTCGAGCAGAAGGGCAACATCGTCGTCAAGTGGATCACCGCCACCGACCACAAGACGATCGGGTACATGTACCTCATCGCCTCGGTGCTGTTCTTCCTCCTGGGCGGCGTGATGGCCCTCGTCATCCGTGCCGAGCTCTTCGCGCCGGGAATGCAGATCATCCCGACGAAGGAGCAGTACAACCAGCTCTTCACGATGCACGGCACGATCATGCTCCTCATGTTCGCGACGCCGCTCTTCGCGGGCTTCGCGAACGCGATCCTGCCCCTGCAGCTCGGCGCACCGGATGTCGCGTTCCCGCGTCTGAACGCCTTCGCGTTCTGGCTCTTCCTCTTCGGATCGACGATCGCCGTTGCCGGCTTCCTCACCCCTCAGGGTGCGGCGTCGTTCGGCTGGTTCGCATACCAGCCTCTCGCCAGTGCGTCGTTCTCGCCGGGTGCGGGTGGAAACCTCTGGATGCTCGGCCTGGGCATCTCGGGCTTCGGAACGATCCTCGGTGCCGTGAACTTCATCACCACCGTGATCACGATGCGCGCCCCGGGTATGACGATGTGGCGCATGCCGATCTTCTCGTGGAACACGCTGATCACGAGCCTCCTGATCCTGATGGCCTTCCCGGTCCTCGCCGCAGCGATCTTCGCCGCCGGTGCCGACCGTGTGCTCGGCGCACACATCTACGACCCTGCCAACGGCGGTGTCCTGCTCTGGCAGCACCTCTTCTGGTTCTTCGGTCACCCCGAGGTGTACATCATCGCGCTGCCGTTCTTCGGCATCGTGTCCGAGATCTTCCCGGTCTTCAGCCGCAAGCCGATCTTCGGCTACAAGACGCTCGTCTACGCGACGATCGCGATCGCGGCGCTCTCCGTGGCGGTCTGGGCTCACCATATGTACGTGACGGGATCCGTGCTTCTGCCGTTCTTCGCGCTGATGACGATGCTCATCGCCGTGCCGACGGGTGTGAAGATCTTCAACTGGATCGGCACGCTCTGGCGAGGGTCCGTCACGTTCGAGACTCCGATGGTCTTCGCCCTCGGCTTCCTCGTCTCGTTCGTCTTCGGTGGCCTGACCGGCGTGATCCTCGCGGCCCCGCCGCTGGACTTCCACCTGTCCGACTCGTACTTCGTCGTCGCGCACTTCCACTACGTCGTCTTCGGCACCGTCGTGTTCGCGATGTTCGCCGGCTTCTACTTCTGGTGGCCGAAGTGGACCGGACGCATGCTCAACGAGCGCCTGGGCTACGTGCACTTCTGGATGCTGTTCATCGGCTTCCACATGACGTTCCTCATCCAGCACTGGCTGGGTGTCGACGGCATGGTGCGTCGCTACGCGGACTACTCGCCGGAAGACGGATGGACCTGGGGCAACCAGGTCTCCACGATCGGTGCGATCATCCTCGGTGCGTCGATGCTGCCCTTCTTCCTGAACGTATGGATCACGGCTCGCAAGGCGCCGAAGGTCACGGTCAACGACCCGTGGGGCTACGGAGCATCGCTCGAGTGGGCGACGTCCTGCCCGCCGCCGCGCCACAACTTCACGTCGATCCCGCGAATCCGCAGCGAGCGTCCCGCGTTCGATCTGAACCACCCGGAGGCGGCCGAGTTCACTCCTGCCGCGCCCGGCGAGCGAGAGGGCCACTGAGCCATGCGCGACAACGTCATCCTCTGGTGGGTTCTGACCGCCTTCTTCGCACTCGTCGGTGTCGTGTACACCGGCTGGCACATCCTGGCCACGCCGGCCGAGAACTTCGCGGCGCGGATCGAATGGGTCGGCACCGTGGCGCTGTTCTTCGCAGCGTGCATGGGCGCGATGATCGCGTTCTATCTCGACCGCACTCACAAGGCGCAGAACGGCGAGCTGCCGGAAGACATCCTCACGAGTGACATCGACGATGGAGACCCTGAACTCGGCGAGTTCAGCCCCTGGTCGTGGTGGCCGATCGTGCTCGCGGGTTCTGCCGGTATCTTCGTCGTCGGACTGGCCGGCGGACACTTCCTGCTCCC
>NZ_JAGGPD010000455.1 GCF_018613995.1 Microbacterium sp. ISL-103
CGAACGTCCACCCCTGGTCGGTGAGCACCTGCACGGGGCCGGCCGACACGATCGTGTCGCAGGTCGGCTCGACGGCGGGCGCGGGAGTCTGCGTCGCCACGGGCTCGGCGGAGGCCGTCGGCGATGGTGCGGGTGGATCCGGCGTGGGAGTGCCGGATCCCTCCGGCGTCCCTGCGCAGGATGTGAGCGCGACCGCGAGGAGCAGCGCTCCGAGAGCGGCGGAGGTGATGCGGTTCATCGTCCGGGGCCTTCGTCAGGGTCAGTCGTGCAGGAGATCGAGGAAGGCATCGTGCAGGACGCCGTTGCTCGCGAGTGTCGAGAGATCGGAGATCGTCTCGGTGCCGTCGAAGCCGGTCATCCGGCCACCGGCTTCGCGCACGATCGGGACGGCGGCAGCGACGTCGTACTCCTTGACGCCGAACTCGGCGACCATGTCGATGCGCCCCTCGGCGAGAAGCATGTACGCGTAGATGTCGCCGTAGGCGCGGTCGCGCCACACGCGGTCGGCGAGCTTCAGCAGCTGGTCGAGGTGTCCGGACTCGGCCCACTGGGTGATGCTCTGGAAGCTCACGCTGGCGTCGTCGAGCGACGAGACGGAAGAAGCCTGGATGCGGCGTGGCTCGGCATCCGTCGCTGTCCAGGCGCCGGAGCCCGCTGCAGCCCACCACCGGCGTCCGAGGGCCGGCATGCTGACGACTCCGACCTGCGGCACCCCGTCGACGGCGAGGGCGATCATGGTTCCCCACAGGGGAACGCCTCGGAGGAAGTTCGCCGTGCCGTCGATCGGATCGATGATCCACTGCCGGTGTGTGCTGCCCTGCGCGCCGAACTCCTCTCCGAAGATGCCGTCGTCGGGACGCTCGGAGGCGAGGATCTCGCGGATCGCACGCTCTGTCGCGAGGTCGGCATCGGTGACGNNCGGGGCTGTCGAAGCGGGGGAGCGACTGCGCGTCCGCCGCGTCGGCGAGACGCCGAGCGAGTTCGAGGTCGCGAGAGTAGTCGTCGGCGCGGGGGGAGGCGGTCACGTTCTCAGGATAACCGCCCGTCAGGTGAGGTCCGTGAGGGCGTGACCCGAGGCGACACGCGCGGCGGACCCGTCCGGCCTGCCTCGATTTCGCACCGCGACAATCGGCTGGTAATGTAATTCCTCGGCCGGGGTATTCACCGGGCCACGCACCTCTAGCTCAATCGGCAGAGCAACTGACTCTTAATCAGTGGGTTCTCGGTTCAAGTCCGAGGGGGTGCACGGATCAGCCTCGATGACTCTCGCCAGTCATCGGGGCTTTTCTGCGTGCGGCGGCAGAGACCGCTCGACGGCGTGCGCAACGATCGCCTCCGAAACCCCTCCGAGCGTGGCGTCAACCTCTCAACGGGCCTTTCGGTCATCATGGGTCCATGAGCTGGGTACCGATGGGGATGACGCCTGAAGAACACGCCGTGCTCGTCGACGGTGTGAAGCCGTGGATGCGCGATGACATGACTGCCTGGCTGTTTCTGGCCGTTACCCTTCCCGGAGCGAGCCGCGAGCGGAGAAACGACATCGATCTCGTGATGGACTTCGACCGCCGCGCACGCTCGAAGGATCCGCTGGCCACCTATCTGCGGCGGGGCTTCCGTCAACTTGAGCAGGAGCTCTGGATCGATGACGACAAGTACATTCGCTTTCTAGACTTTCTCGTTTGGATAAAGTCTCAGGATCTCGCCACCCATCGCGATCTCCTGAACGCGTTGGACGCTGTGCTACTCGCTGGCGGTTCTCGCTGGAAAGTGGGAACTCGTCGGCAGGGGCCGGGTCTCGAGGACCGCGTTCCCCTTGGGGTGCAGGAGGGGGCCGATGCAGTGATGTCCCACCCCAGCCACGCGGGGGAACTGCTGTCGGAGGCGTGGCACGCGGCCTTTGGGCTCACTCCCGACTTCGAGAAGGCGTACGCGAAGTCGATCAAAGCGGTTGAGGCCGTGGCGATCCCGGTTGTGAGTCCGAAGAACACGTCGGCGACTCTAGGAACGGTCGTCGGACAGATGCGCGGTGATGGAGATTGGAAGCTCGACCTAACGCGTGAGCATGGCACGCACACATCGCAACACGTCGTTCTAGGCATGGTGCAAGCGCTTTGGACCGGTCAGAACGATCGCCACGCAGGGCAGGCCGGATATAGGCCCAGCTCGCAGGCAGAGGCTGAGGCCGCAGTGATGCTTGCAATCCCGCTTGTGCAGTGGTTCACATCCGGCGCGATTCAGCGTCGCCCCTAGCTACTTCCAGTCGATCATCGCGCCGCTGATGATGTTGTTGATCAGTCGCTCGATGAAGATCACGACCTCCTCGCGTCCGACGGTGTACCCGGTCGGGTGGCCGCACCGGTTCCGCGTCTTGAGAGCGTCATCCAGGATGCTCCTGGCGTTCTTGTTGAAGACGCCTGCGTCTTCGCAGAGCAGGAAGAAGTTCGCATCGTTGACGTACAGGAGATCGTTCTTCTTGCTGATCTTTCGATAACCGTTGGACTTCTCAAACCGCTTGAAGTTCTCCGCCTGCATCAGCTTGAAGCCTTGCTGATGCCCTTCAATCACCGAGTACAGATGCTCGATCGTGGCTGCCCAGACCATCAGCACCGCACCGCGATACGCCGACGCTTCGTAGCAATCGATCGCCTCTTCCAGGTACTGCCGGTAGTTGGCAGGAGCTCGTCCCGCTGAGTCGCGAAGCGAGTGAAGGGCCTGCGCCGGGGCCTGGCGAGCGATGTCGGAGACTGGGAGGCGATAAGCCTCCTGAAACTCCCGCAAACGTTCGAGATTTGGCGCCCAGTCGTTACTTGTCGTCATCTGCAATTTGCTTATCGAGGACGTACCGGGCCATGTTCTTGAATATCTCGCGCACTGTTTCGGCAGTGGCGTCGGCGGCGATGTGAATTTCCACGTTGACGTGCACGCTGGGACTCGCGGCGACTGTCACGGTTGGCGGCGCGGCGGGCGCTGGAAGGGTCTGCGTGGCTGAGGTGGATGGTGCAGCCGGTGCCGCTGCCGCAACTTCTGCCGGAGCTTCTTCCGTCTCCCCTGCGGGCTCAGAGGAAGTGGTCGGCGTCGAACCGTTCACCAAGCCATCGACCGCCGACAGGTCGAACGTGATTCGGGTTTCTTTTCCGCCGCGACCCACCAGAAAGGTTCCCAGCCCTGCGCCATCGACCACTCGACCAAAGGTCACTGCGCCAGAGCCAAGCGTGGAGCCGCTTAGACCGCCGATCGTGTCCTTGTGCGAGGCCTCCCAATACTGGCCGACCTCGGCGGCGGTGGCCTCGGCTTTGTTCCCGTAATGAACCCATTCGAGAGTCGCGCGGTACAGATCGACAGATTCGAGAGCCTGGCGCAGAGCGGCTTTCGGGTCAGCGTTGAACAGCTGGCCGCGTTCTGTGGTGCGCAGATTTCCACCGTCGCGCAGGATCAACCCGAACTCGACCATGGCTCCGAGCTTGCGGTCGTCCTGCGAGCCGAGTGCCTTCTCGACCTTCGGAACGTCCACCCATCCGATCTGCTTGCTGAGGTAGCCCAGCAACTTCGTGATGTCCTCAACCGAGGTCTTGACCGGAACCATGGAACTCCCCTTTGAACGATGTTGCCGTAACCGTATCGTCAAGGAGGCATTCCGAGGGAGACTCGTGCAATCGTTTCAGTGCTCCAATCTGCACCGCCTCGGTCGCTCCGCCGAGAGAAGCCGGCATCGAGGCGGTCCACATCTTCGCCTTGAGAGCGGTTGAACGGGTGATCACCAACAAAGATCGCAATAAGGTGAGCAGATGAGCGCTGAAGAGTTCGCGACGGCGATCGAGCCGTTGCTGCCCGTCTTGACGATCCTCGCCACCGGTCTGATCTCGATTCTTGTCGCGTGGCTTACCGCCGTCATGACCCGCAGGAGCGAGCAAGCGAAGATCACCGCTGACAACGACCGCGAGGCAAAGCGACTTGCCCACGAGAAGGCCTTGGCGGACGCGGATCGGAATCAGGCGAAAGAGGTGGCTGAGCAACAGCGTGCTGATGCCGCTGCAGAGGGGCAACGCGCCGCCGCAGCCGAAGAGGCGCGGCGGGCGAAGGACACTGCCGAACTCTTTTTCGGGATGGCTCTCTACATCGAGTCTCACAGATCCCAGCATGGGTGACGACGCCCGATTCGAGCACTACTTTGCGGAACGATGGCCCTCGTTCGAGATTGACTTGCGCCGAGCAGCGGGCACCCTGACGGATGCCCAGCTTCGCAACAGACTTCTAGCTCTAGTCTCCGCGATCACGGACACTGAAGTGGCGTCGTTCCATGGGTCGAATCCCAAGGGGTGGGCATCGTGGCTGACTGACATGGGCGCGGACCTGTCGATGACTGCGTCGCGCGGAGAAGAACCCGATAGCGAACTCCTAGAGCGCTACGACTCGTTCTTCGGTTCGTTCACCGAGGTCAACCAGTACAGGGAAGAGCTCTGGGAAACGCAGCGTAGCGAGCGTCAGGATCAGCTCCGTGACATCTCAAGGCAGGAGAGGGGCCGCTAGCTGCCTTGTTCAGCGGCCGTCGATCACGCGAAGCGGCGCAACGTCCAGGCCGCGCAGAGCGGCGGCGTCGAGGCGGTCCATGTCCTCGTCGTGGGTGCCGTTGAACAGGTGCGTGTAGATCGAGTCCGTGGTGTTGATGTTCGCGTGGCCCATCCAGCGGCTGATCTTGCGAATCTCGATGCCTGCCGCCGCGCACACGCTCGCGTTGTAGTGGCGGAGGTCGTGCCAGCGCGCGCCAGTGATGCCGAGGTCAGCGAGAGCAGGCTTGAAGTAGTACCGGATGAGGCTTGCCACATCGAACTGTCGGTCGTAGTCGAGCGTGCGCACGTCGCCGTTGCCGCCTGGTACCCGTTCTGGCCACAGTGGCGCCTCTGGCTCGTTTCGGCGTGGGTGCTGGGACTTCGCCTCACCTGTGACCGCAACGAGGGCTTCTAGGCCCGCATTGAAGTCGGCGGGCAACGTGAAATCCAC
>NZ_JAGGPD010000456.1 GCF_018613995.1 Microbacterium sp. ISL-103
GACGCCTGGCTGGTGCGGGCTCCGGTGCTCGTGGCTAAGCAGTGGCTCGCGGAGCGCGGACTCGACTGATCAGGCTTCGAGCAGGAACGGTCGCGCGGCGTCGAGGAACGCGCGCGGGTCGTCGGCCCAGAGTCGGATGCGGTCGACGCGATGCACTCCGCCCTTCGGAGCGAGCCCGGGGAGACGGATCTCGACCGGGCGCTCGAGTTCGATCTCGATGTTGGTCTCGTCCTGCATCCGTTCGGTGTACTCCGTGCCGGTGACCCGGGGCAGCTTGGGCTCGTCGACGCGGCGGTCGATCGCGACAGAGGCGATGTCGGCCCAGCGCACAGGTACGTCGAGCTCCAGGCCGCTGCGCACGCGCACGCCGTCGGGTCCGACGGTGTGCGGACGCATCAGCATCGCGCACAGCAGTCCGAGCATCCAGGTGACTCCCCAGATTCCGAGGATCAGCAGAGTGATGCGCACCGTCGGCCACTGGTGGACGATGAGATCGAGGATCGGGATCTCGACGGCCGAGAGCCCGATGAAGATGAACAGCACGGTCAGCACCGGTCGGTGGTAGCCGATGCCGGTGGCGCCTTCCGCGACCGCAGGGCGCCGGGCGATCGCTCTGGCGATGCTCGAGTACACGCGAAGTTCGGCGATCCACGCGCGGTGCAGGAAGTTGAGGGCGCGCGCGAGGGGTGTCGGGGGCGGGGTCGGAGTGCGCAGCTGCGGGGTCATGGTGTGTTGTCCGACGCTGTCGCACGCTCTGTCGCGGGCTCTGTCTCGGCCTCAGGTGCTGGCTGCGCTGTCGCGGCGGAGGTCTGAGCTGTCGCGGCGGAGTTGACGAGATCTTCGAGATGGGTGACCACAGCCACAAGGCCGCGCTGAACGGCGGCACGGTCTGCGGGGGCGATCGCCGCAAGAAGGGTGTCGTTGAGCTGCGAGTGCTCGTCCTGCATCCGCGACATGGCTTCGACAGCCGTGGTTGTCAGCTCGACGAGCACCGCTCGTCGATCGGTGGGATGCGGTGTACGGCGGACGTGGCCGGACTTCTCGAGCGCGTCGACCAGACCCGTGATGTTGCGGGGGCTCACCTCGCAGAGTTGCGCGAGCGTCTGCTGCGTCGACGGGCCGGCATGCTGCAGGACCCACAGCAGGTGCACTCGCGTGGGGGTGAGGTCGGTGCCGGCGAACGCCCGAGACATGTCCTTCTGGAAGAGGTCGGCGATCTGCAGAAGGCGGTCGACGAAAAGGGGCTTCATGATTGTGATGGTACTACATAGTTACCTATATTCACTAGTGTGCGGTATTGGGAACCTCTCTTCTTCCCCCTCTCTTCTTCCTCCT
>NZ_JAGGPD010000457.1 GCF_018613995.1 Microbacterium sp. ISL-103
GGCCGACCATGCCCACGGCCTCCTCCCGACCGAACGCGGTCTCGAGCAGGCCGGTCGCGAACTCCTGGCCGCCACGAGACGGCACCGAGCCCCCGGCCGTCATCCGGCGGAACTCGCTCAGGGCACGGGCGGTGGATGCGACATCGACTCCCCCGAGCTGCGTGAGCTCGGCGGCCAGCATCTCCGCCCGCTCCTCACCGAGATGACGCAGCACCTCGGCGCTGGCCGCGCGGTCCATGTTCATCAGCACGATCGCGGCTTTGCGCAGACCGGTCATCTCGACCGGCGGCGCCACCGGTGCAGGTGCGGTCGACACCTCGACCGTGTCGGCCTGGGCGTCGAGCACATCGGTCAGAAGGCTCATACCTTCGCCTCATCCATCAGGTCGGCCAGAGCGTTGGCGATCGCGTCGGGTTCGCGTCTGGCGAGGTCGTCGATCTCGCGGCGGCGGCGCTCGACGAGCACCTTGTCGGGTTCGGGCTCGTCATCGAGGTCGACCATGGCCGACGGCAGCAGCTTGGTCGGAGCGGGGGCGATGATCGCGTCGGCATCCTTCAGCCCGCGGAGGGACTTGAGCTTCTCCTCTTCGCTCTCGGTCACGGTCGCGAAGTACTCGATCGGGCCGTCGTCGGTGTACAGTACGCGCCGCTTCATCCGGCGTCGCACGATCAGGTAGACCACCAGGATGATCACCGCGAGCAGGATCGACCCGCCGATGATCGCCGACCGCAGCAGCTCCTGCTGGAACTGCGACTGCCGCTCGGCCTCGGCCGCCGCGAGAGCGGTCTGCGCCGCTGTCGCGCCCGCCTGGTTGAATTCGACGAACTCGACCGCGATCTCGTCGCCGCGCTCGACATCGATCCCCGCCGCCGACGCGACGAGCGCCTCGATCTGGTTCGCCGTCACGCCGGTCACGGTGCCGCGGTTCAGCGCGATGCTCACCGTCTGCCTCGTCACCTCACCGGCCGGGGTGATCGTCTTCTCGGTCGACTTGTTCACGGCGTTGTTGCGGGAGGTCTCCTCGAACTCATACGCGCCGTTGCCGTCTCCGTTGTTCGGCACCGCGATGTTGTCGGGTCCGAGCACACCCGCGCCGCCGCCCTGACCGCCGGTGTAGGTCTCGGTCTTCGTCTCCTCCGACGCGCTGAGGTCGCCCTCGGGCGCCGAGTAGACCTCGTCCATGCGCTCCGAGGTCGAGTTCGCGACATCGGCCGACACCGTGACGGTGGCGTTGCCTGCTCCGACGATCGTCTCGAGCATCTTGCTGACCGAAGCTGCGACCTTCGCCTCATGCTCGGTCGCCTGCTTCGACGAGTTGCCGGTGAGACCGGTGCCCACGGCCGACAGCACGCGTCCGTCCTGGTCGGTCACGGCGACGTCTTCGGGGGTCATCCCGGCGACCGAGGCGCTCGTGAGGTGCACGATCGCCTCGATCTTCTCGTCGCTCAGGGTGGAGCCGTTGCGGGTCTTCACGAACACGGATGCGGTGGGACTCTGCTGCTCAGAGACGAACACGCTCTCCTCGGGGATGGCCAGCTGCACCGAGGCGGTCGAGATGCCGTCCATCGCGCCGATCGTGCTCGCGAGCTCGCCCTCGATGGCGCGCTTGTAGGTGACCGACTGCTGGAACTCGCTGGCGGTGACCCCCATCTTGTCGAGCAGCGTGTAGCCCTCGCTGGTGTCGCTGGGCAGACCTGCCGATGCTGCAGCGAGCCGCTGCGGATACACCTGGTCGTCGGGCACGAGCACCGTCGCTCCGCCCTCGGTGAGCTCGTAGCCGACGCCCGCGGACTTCAGCTGCTCGACGACAGCCGAGGCGTCGCCGGCGCTGAGCCCGGTGAAGAGAGGACTCATCTGGGGCTTGGTGAGCCAGCTGCCCAGCGCGATGGCACCCATCACCAGCAGCGCGACGCCGATGATGGCGATCGTGCGCTGCGCGAGCGAGAAGCCGGAGACGACCTGCTTCGCGCGGTCGAAGTAGCTCGTGAGCATCTTGGGCATCAGGCCTGCATCCTCATGATCTCGTTGAACGCCGAGACGCTGCGGTCACGGACGGCGACCACGAGGTCGAGCGTCACCGAGGCACGCGTCGAGGCGATCATCGCCTGGTGAATGTCCTGCAGATCGCCCGTGACGGCCTGCACCGCGAGCCCGTTCGAGGTCGACTGCAGCTGCTGCAGGTTCTCGACCGCGCCCGTGAGCGATGTCGCGAAGGCTCCCGCCGACGCGGGGGCGCCCGCGGCATCGGGCCCGCTCTCGAAGCTGAGGGCTGAGAGCGGGGTGACTCCTGCGGCGGAGACCGCCTCGATCGCGCCGCTCATCAGTTGCGTCCGATCTGCAGAGCGGCCTCGTAGGTGGTCTTGGCCCTGTCGACGACGGCGGCGTTCGACTCGTAACCGCGCTGCGCGAGGATGAGCATGCTCATCTGGTCGCCGAGCTCGACGTTCGGGTACTGCACGTAGCCGTCCTCGTTCGCGTAGGGGTGCTCGGGGTCGTAGACGAGCTTGGCCTCGGCCTCGGACTCGACGACGCCGGCGACGTACACGCCGGGGCTCTCGGTGCCCGCCTGCACCGTGACGAACTTCTCACGGAAGGCATCCTGGCCCGCGGGGGTCGCGGTGTTCACATTGGCGATGTTGTCGCTGAGGGCGTCGAGCCATTTGCGGTGCGCGGTCAGCCCGGTGCCGGCGATCCCGATGGCGTCGAAGGTCATGCGGACGCCTGGCCGATCGCCTTGGTGATCGAGGTCGCCTGACCGCCGATCGCCTGGCTGGCGAACTGGAATCGCAGCACCGTGTCGATGTTCGAGAGAGTCTCGGTGTCGAGGTTGACGTTGTTGCCGTTGAGTCGCGTGGGCTCCAGCGACCTCTCGACGGTGGCGGCGACGGTGCCCGATCCGCTCTCGACGGCCGAGCGCAGCTCATCCTCGAACTGCACACGCTGCGCCTGATAGCCGGGGGTGTTGACGTTCGCGATGTTCTCAGCGATCGAGCGTTGGCGCAGAGCCAGCCCGTCGAGGGCGCTGATGAGCGCGGAAGAGGTGACGGATTCGAGCACGGGGGCACTCCGGACGTTGAGGGAGAGGCCGATCCTTGGCCAATCGTCGAGCGATCCGTGCTCTGTGTCGACTATCGCGACACTCGAGGGCGCGCGTAACCGCCGTGCTCAACCCTCGACGTCGAGATATGCGGGCACGTCCTGGCGTCCGCTGGGCACTCGGCGAAGCGCTGCGACTTCACGGGCGACGTGCGCCCGCGAGGCGGTGAGGCCGCTGATCATCAGCTGCTGTCGGGCGAGCACCGCTTCGGCGCGGGTCCTGAGCTCGTCGGGGATGGGGCCGGACGGCGGATCGAAGGACTCGGGGTCCATCGTCTCGTCGGCGGCATCGAGTGCGCGCTCGAACTGATCGAGCACGGCGAGCCAGGAGGTGAGGTTGTCGGGCACGGGTCTCAGCCGATGGCCGACGCGCGCGGTGTCGAGGCGGCCGTCAGTGCGGCAGCCTCGTGCCAGGCCTCGCGCAGCGGGGCGACCAGCTCTCGGCATTCCCCGGTGGCAGCCCGGTCGCGCGAGATGTTCGCGGTGATCAGGCGCCCGGTCAGGTACGTGTACACCCCTCGCAGTTCCTCCGCGCCGTCCCAGACATCGGTCAGCGAGCCGTTGAGCTCGGCGACGATCCACTGGGCATGGGTCAGGTGGGTTCCGGCGCCCGGCCAGTCCTCGGCATCCTGCGCCGTCGCCGCCCGGTCGATGTCGACGAGCAGGCGGTCGTAGAGCAGGGTGAGCAGGCGCTCAGGCGTGGCCGAGGCCACCTGCTGCTCCAGGTACTGCTGCTTGGCCCGGTCGAGAGAGGTGAGTGCCATGATTACGTGCTCCGATGCGATGCGATGTCACGAGGACGAGGTCAGGAATCCGACGGCGTGAGCCCGGCGAGCTGGCTGGTGAGCCACGACGACTGCGACTGCAGCTTCGAGAGCTGCACCTCGAGCTGCGCGTAGGTGCGTTCGAGGGTGGCCCGACGCTGCTCGAGGCGGATGTCCCAGCGCTCGACCTGGGTCTTGAGGGTCTTGACCTCGTCTTCCTGGCCGGTGATGCGCTTGGTCAGCATCCCGTCGTACTTGTCGGAGTACTGGGTCGTCACGTCCTGCACGCGCGCCGAGACCGCCCAGAACCGCCCCTCCCTGCCCTCCGGATCCTCTGCCAG
>NZ_JAGGPD010000458.1 GCF_018613995.1 Microbacterium sp. ISL-103
CGAGCACCTGGGCCGACCCGGGCACCAGCAGGTTGAGCACGACCAGCCACCACCCGCGCTTGGTCATCGGTCCGGCATCCGCAGGATTCGGATGCCGCAGCGGGCGGGTCTCGATCAGCGGTCGCGCCGAGCCTCGCGGCGGCGCAAGGGTCACAGCGAGCCCTTCAGCCGATCGTTCTTCTCCTCGACCTGCGCCTCGAGGTCGAGCGCGTAGGCCTCGACGCGATCGGCCAGGTCGTCGTCCGACGTGCCGAGGATTCGTGCGGCGAGGATGCCGGCGTTGCGCGCTCCCCCGATCGACACGGTGGCCACCGGGATGCCTGCCGGCATCTGCACGATCGACAGGAGCGAATCCATGCCATCGAGGTAGGCCAGCGGCACCGGCACGCCGATGACCGGCAGCGCGGTCATCGAGGCGAGCATCCCCGGAAGGTGAGCGGCTCCCCCGGCCCCGGCGATGATCACGCGAACGCCACGACCGCGCGCCTCGCGGGCATACTGCATCAGCTTGTCGGGGGTGCGATGAGCCGACACGACCTCCACTTCATGCGGGATCGCGAAGTCGGTCAGCGCCTGAGAGGCATCCTTCATCACGCGCCAGTCGGAGTCGGAACCCATGACGACGCCGACGAGGGGCGTGCGGGAGGAGTGCAGTGGCTCAGTCACCCACTCAGGCTACGGTCTGGTGCTGGGAGAAACCCCCAACGGCACGCCCGCAGGCGCACCCTCAATCGAAGTGGGAGGCTGCCGCGCGTGCGACGTAGACGGCCTCGTCGAGGTCGTCTCCCGCCACGTTCACATGACCGACCTTGCGACCGGGACGCGGGTCCTTGCCATACGTGTGGATCTTCGCCGTCGGATGNNCCGAGGATGTTGACCATCACCGACCAGGCGGCCCGGGGCGCCGGATCCCCCAGCGGCAGATCCGCGACGGCACGCAGGTGCTGCTCGAACTGGCCGGTCACTGCGCCGTCCTGGCTCCAGTGCCCGCTGTTGTGCGGACGCATGGCGAGCTCGTTCACGAGGATCCGCTCATCGTCGGTCTCGAACAGCTCGACGGCGAGCATCCCGGTCACCCCGAGCCCCTCGGCGATCGAGCGACCGATGCCCTCGGCGACCTCGGCCAGACGCTCGGGAGCGTGCGGGGCGGGTGCGATCACCTCGGCGCACACACCGTCGCGCTGGACGGTCTCGACGACCGGATAGGCGACGATCTGACCGCTGGGGCGGCGGGCGACCTGCTGTGCGAGTTCTCGGACGAATCCGACGAGTTCCTCGACGAGAAGCGCGTCGCCGTCGGCGAGTCCGGCGAACCAGTCCTCGGCCTCGGTCGCGGCACGCACGACTCGCACGCCCTTGCCGTCGTAGCCGCCACGCGGCGTCTTCACCACGGCCGCGCCGTCGTGATCGTCGAGGAAGGCCTGAAGCTCAGCGGCATCTCGCACCGGTGCCCAGTCGGGCTGGGGCACGCCGAGCTCGGCGAGACGAGCCCGCATGAGCAGCTTGTCCTGCGCGAACTGCAGCGCGTCGGGGCCGGGGTGCACCGCCACGCCGTCGGCGACGAGGGCGCGCAGGATCTCCTGCGGCACATGCTCATGATCGAAGGTGACGACATCGACGTCTTTCACGAACGCGCGAACGGCCTCGAGATCGCGGTAGTCCCCTACCGCCGTGGCCGCGAGCTGCGCCGACATGCCGTCGCCCTCTGCGAGCACCCGCAGATCGAGCCCGAGTTCGACCGCCGGGGCGATCATCATCCTGGCCAGCTGGCCTCCACCGATCACTCCCACGCGCAGCGCCATGTGCCGCCTCCATTCGTCCTGATCATTCTCTCGCATCGCGCCGATGCGCAGCGCACGAGCGTCGAACGAGGGGTCGAGCGCCGAGGTCTCAGAAGCCGGCCGAGGCGTCCTGCCCCGACTGCGCATCGCGGTGCGCCAGGATCTGGCTGACCTCGATCTGATCGGCCAGCGTCTCGTGCACCAGGGTGACATTGGGCACGTTGGCGAGGCGCAGCGGCGCGTCGACGCCGTTCGAGAGTGTGATCGTCCCGACGCCCCAGAGGCGTTGCACCACACCGCGGCGCACGCCGATCGCGTAGCCGCGGGCATGTGACATCTCTTGCCGGTTGCGTGCGCCCACGCCGTGGTTCACGATGACTCGGCGGGTCGTCAGCGTCACGAACCTGGAGTACCAGACGATGTAC
>NZ_JAGGPD010000459.1 GCF_018613995.1 Microbacterium sp. ISL-103
CGACGTTCCACTTCTTCATGACATCTCCTCGGGCGTGGGTGCGTGTGCAGGTGCGGGCGATACCTCGGGGGCCGCCTCGGACGCGGGACGGCGGTTGCCGCGCATGATCCGCGCCACGGCCGTGATCAGGAACAGCTGTCCGGTGACCGCCTCGGCGACGGCGATTCCCTGCACGGCGGGGCTCACCGGAACGATGTTGCCGTAGCCGGTGGTCGTGAGCGTCGTGTACGAGAAGAACAGCTGGCTCGAGAGGGAATCGACGACCTCTTCACCGAAGGTCGGCGTGATGGTCAGAAGCGCGCCGAGGTTGTAGACGAGAGCGAAGAACATGCCCACCAGGACGTACGCCGAGATCGCGGCGAGCAGAGCCTCGGCATCCAGGCCCCGCCGCGTGACCTGGTGTCTGATGATCGCGACCGGTGCGATGAGGAACGCGACCATCGACGCCGCCGACAGCGCGATGTCGAGTGCGTGTCCCTGCAGGTCGAACACTGCGACCACGATCGCGGCGATGCCCGCCGCCGAGAGGACGATCCAGGCGATGCGCTGCACCCGGGCGTGGGCCTCGGTCACGCGAAGCACGACGGCGACGGTGACCAGTTGCACCACGAACGCCGGCGGGCTCGGGTCGGTCGTGCCCTGAGCGGCGCACAGCCCGTAGGTGAGCACGAGCAGCGCGAGCACGAGCCAATAACCGGACGGCCATCCGGACACCGGCCTCGCGACGTGTGCCCCGAGAATCGCGGGTTCACGCATCGTGTATCGGGATCCCATGGAGGCGCCTCACACCGGTCCGTGCTCGCTCGGCAGTCGCCCCGATGCCAGAGCCGTCTTCAGAGCCCGGAAGTCGCTGTCGTTCTGATCGGCGTACGCCGCGGCGAAGTCCGCGATCGCCTCCTCGAACATCTCGCTCCGCCCCATGTACCCCGCGATCTGCACCCGGTCTCCCGAGCGGGAATGGGCTCGAGCCAGTGTCTCCCCGCAGATCCGCGCGTACAGGATCGCACCCCGCACGCTCATCGTGTCCGGGTCGATTCCCCCCTTCCCGTCCTGCAGCTGCCGGATGTAGAAGTCGCGGGGCTGCCCGTCGAGACCGACGACGGATTGCCATCCGAGGAAGATGTCGCTGGATGCCTGCATGAGGCGCTGGCCCCGCACGACGCGTTCCGCGTGGTCGTCGAACTCGCTCGGCCCGAGGAAGCGCTCCAGCACAGAGGCCTGAGCCTCCTTCGCCTGAAGGAGCAGAGGGTCGTCGTCGTCGCGTCCGCTGAGCAGGAGCACCCAGGCGCGTGTCCCCACGCTTCCGACACCGACGACCTTTCGAGCCATGTGTCGGTACCTGTACTCGGCGATCGGATGCCGTTCGCTGACGAGCGTCGTCCGATACGCGCCCAACACCTGGTGCATCACATCCGCTTCGTCTGCCGCGCGCCCCGCGTCGCGGATGAGATCCTCGACGGGGACGATCAGCGGCGGCGCCGCGACGATGCGCAGGTGGCCGTCGACGACGCGCACCAGCTTCTTGAAAGCCTTCCGATGATCGCGTTTTCGCGCCTTGTCGATCGTCGCGTCCAGCCGGCGCACCTCCTCGTCTCCCACCTGCCGGTCGAGCTGTGCCTGACGGGTCGACAGCCTCGCACTCTCTGCGTCGAGTCGGTCGTACCAGGCGTCGAGCACCCTCGACTTGGCCGCCGCCCTCATCGCGGTGCGATAGCCGTGTGCCGCGGCCACGACGCAGGCGCGCTCCTCGTCAGCGCTGAATCCACGCTGCCTGCTGGCCACCGCGAAGCTCGCCGCGAGTCGTTTCACATCCCACTCGAACGGCCCTGGAAGCGTCTCATCGAAGTCGTTGATATCGAAGATCAGGTGCCGCTCAGGGGAGCTGAACAGTCCGAAGTTCGACAGGTGCGCGTCTCCGCAGAGCTGCGCGATGATGCCGGTGTGCTCGGACGAGGCGAGGTCCGATGCCATGTGCAGGGCCGCCCCCCGATAGAAGGCGAGCGGGGACACGGCCATGCGCGCGTACCGCACCGGCGTGAGTTCCTGCACCCGTGATCGCCCCTGCTCCTCGAGCAGATAGATGGGATCCGGCCGGTCCGTGGCCGGTGACCATGCTGCGAGCTGCGACCGGGGCATTCGCGATCGAGCGGCGCGTCCTTCATCGCGCCGCTCGGCGAACGGCTTCGCGACCTCCGGGGACCGAGTCATGAGCTGGCTCGGCCAAGGGAGTCGGTGGAGGCGAGGGCAGCCTTCTCACGCGAGATCTCGTCCCGCGCGTCGTCCTCAGCCGCCACGGCATCGATGGCATCGGCATCGGCATCGGCATCGGCATCGTCATCGTCGGACGACGGACGTTCGACGACCTCCAGGACGAGGACGACGAGCAGCGACAGGGCCAGAGTCCACAGCACGAGTGCGGGGGTGAGCGGCCGTACGAGCAGCACGACCGCCGCACCGGCCACGATGATCGCAGCCCTCAGGAGAGCGCGTCTCGAGTACATCCACGTGCCGACGCGTCCGCTGCTCAGGCCGCGCCGGTCAAGGGTGCCGCGCAGCGAGGCGGCGCCACCGTGGACGACGGCGCGAAGTCGTCGTGGAACGTCGAAGGGGCCGGCGAACCACGCGACCACGGCGGTGACGAGCGCGAGCACGAGCACAGCCACGGCGGTGTCGCGCATGGCGCCGCCGACCAGTTCGTAGATCGCGCCCCCGGCATCCGCGGGGATGCCGTTGCTGCGCAGAGCGGCGTCGAAGAGCACCCTGCCGATGGCGAGACCCGCGAGCACGATCAGTATCACGAGACCGAGGGAGAGCGCTGCGGTGACCAGCGCGACCGAGCGTCGTCGCGCGACGACCACGCCGGCGGCGAGGAACACGATCGCCACCCAGGGCAACCAGAGTCCAGCGGCCACCACCAGCTCGTAGGCGAGCTGGACCGAGGCGAGGGAATCGACCTGCGCGACGGTGATCGTGCGATCGACCGTCGGAATCGACGCCGCGAATCCGACGCCCTGGTCGACGAGCACTTCTTTCGCGGCGTCGATGATCGGCGCCAGCTGAATCCCGATCGTGCCGTCGGACCCGAGTGCGATGGCCGCATCCGGATCGTCCTGCAGCGCGGACACCACCTGCGCGTGGCTGATGCGGAGCGCCGACGCCCAGACGTTCGCGAACGCTTCGGACTCGACGAAGCGCTCGACCAGGGTTCCCACGAGCGATTGCAGTCCCTGCGCAGCGGGTCCCTTCAGCAACTCCAGTGCACGAGTCGCCGCGGGGCCGGTGCCGAGGTCGATGATGCCGTCGATCACGTCCGTGGTGAGGGTCGGTATGTCGACCTGTCCCTCGATCGCCTCGACAACCTGATCGGTGACCGCGGACTGCACGTCAGGATCGCTCGCGAGCACGGCGTAGCTCGCGACGAATCGATCGGTGTCGGTGAGCTGCACGTTGCCCCAGGCAGCGACGAGGGCGACGGGTGCGATGAGCGTTCCCAGCACGATGAGGACGGTGGCCGAGAGAGTGCGTCCCCACCCGCGGGATCGGCGGCGCGACCCGACCGGATCGGGTGTCGAGGCGGGGGTTGCCGCCGGGATGCCGCCACGGAGGGCGCTGTTCTCGGCTTCGAGGGCAGCGAGGCGCCGCTGCAGCTCCTGGACCGTGGATCGTGCCATGTGATTCTCCGTCCTCAGACTCTCGCGTTCTGACGCGGGATGTGGACCTGCTTGATGATCAGAAGTATCGCGGCGGTGATCGGGATCGACACCAGTGCGCCGAGCAGACCGAGCAGGGCCCCGCCGATGAGCGCCCCGATGATCACGAGCGACCCTGGCACCGCGAGCGCCCTGTTCATGATGCGCGGCGGCGGCAGATAG
>NZ_JAGGPD010000460.1 GCF_018613995.1 Microbacterium sp. ISL-103
CTCTCAGCCTAGGCCACACTCCGACACCGGATCGGCGAGGGCCTCCACGTCACCTGTAGTAGTCGCGATAGGGTTCTCGGATGGCGAAGAACGAGACCCGAAGACGGCTCATCGCGGATGCCGGACTCGCCGTGCTCGCCGCAGACGGCTCGCGCGGGCTCACCCACCGCGCGGTCGACAGCCCCGCCGGGGTTCCGACAGGGACCACGTCCAACTACTTCCGCACTCGCGACGCGCTGGTGGAGGGCCTCGTCGAGCGCATCGGCGAACGCCTCGCGCCCAGCGACGACGACCTCGCGCGCCGTGCCGGCGAGGCCCCCAGCAGAGAGCTCTTCGCCGACTACGTCAGAGACATCGTCCGCCGCCTGAGCGGCGACCGCGACGTCACCCTGGCGCTGTTCGAGCTGCGCCTCGAGAGCAGCCGACGCCCCGAGAGCGCCGCGCTTCTGGGCGCGTGGCAGAAGGCGGGGCTCGACGGCGACGTGGCGTTCAACGAGTCCGCGGGACTGCCCGGCGGACGCCGCGAGATCGCACTGTTCCACTACGCGATCGACGGGCTGCTGCTCGATCGACTGACGACTCCGATCGATCCGGAGACGTCGACCGATGAGATCGTCGACGACCTCGTCGAGGGACTGCTGCGCTGACGCCCGATCCCGTCGGCGTCAGTGTCCGACGACGATGATCAGGATGCCCGCCACGACCGCGACCGCGCAGAGCGCGAAGCATCCGTACGCGCCGAACAGTGCGATGCGGCGCTGTCCTTCGGTGAGCGGGCTCTTCTTCGCGGCCTTCGCGGCCTGCTTCGCCGCGCGCCGCAGCTCCTTCTCGGAGATGACGGTGATCGCGTCGGTGAATTCCGCAGGACTCACGACCGGTGCATGGCCGCTGCGCACGAGCAGCCGAAGACCGAACGCATAGAACGTCACCACAGCGCAGGCGCCCACCAGCGCCGCGAGGAACACCTGGAGGAACGCGCTCCAGTCGATGTCGACGCTCACTTCGAGTCCTCGCTGTTCGCCTTCTCGGGATTCTCGGTCGTCGGCGCCCCCGTGCCCGGCGCCTTCTTCGAGGCCTTCGCCGCCGCCTTCGCCTTCGCCTCGGCCTTCGCCTGGGCCTTCAGCTTCTCGCGAGCCTCTGCACGCGCCTTCGCCTCTGCCTTCGCCTCCGTGATGCGCTGCTGGCGGCGCGTGGGCGGAGTGGTGTCGGGGTGCTCGATGGCGAGTCCCGACTCGGCGACGTCGCTCATCGCGTTCGCCGGAGTCACGGCATCCTTACGCGAACGCAGGAACAGACCGATGATCACGGCAAGCGCGAGCACGGCATCGATCGCGATGCCCCAGAGTCCGAGCCACGTGATCAGCAGCGCAGCGAGGGCACCCACGGCGCCGGCCGCCGGAAGGGTGAGCAGCCAGCCGATCGCGATGCGACCTGCGGTACGCCACCGCACGGTCGACCCGCGTCGTCCGAGACCGGAGCCGATCACCGAGCCCGATGCCACCTGCGTGGTCGAGAGTGCGAAGCCGAACGCGCTGGAGGCCAGGATCGTCGCGGCCGTCGAGCTCTCTGCCGAGAAGCCCTGAGCGGGCTTGACCTCGGTCAGCCCCTTGCCGAGCGTGCGGATGATCCGCCATCCGCCGAGATACGTGCCGAGGGCGATGGTCACCGCGCACGCGATGATGACCCAGAGGTACGGATCCGCCTGCTCGCTGTTCTGCCATCCGACCGTGATCAGCGCCAGGGTGATGACACCCATCGTCTTCTGGGCGTCGTTGGTGCCGTGCGCGAGCGCGACGAGGGACGACGTGAAGATCTGGCCCCAGCGGAAGCCGTCGCGACCGTCGGGCTTCCCGTCGTAACGGCGCGTGATCGAGTACGCGATCTTGGTCGCTGCGAACGCGATGATGCCTGCGGTGAGCGGGGCGATGAGCGCAGGGAGGATGATCTTCGACAGCACCATGCCGAAGTCGATGCCACCGACCCCGACGCCGACCAGAGTGGCGCCGATGAGACCGCCGAAGAGGGCGTGGGATGAGCTCGAGGGGAGTCCCAGCAGCCAGGTCAGCATGTTCCAGGTGATCGCGCCGATGAGGCCGGCGAAGATCATCGGCAGGAACACCTCGCCTTGGATCGTGTCCTCGCGGATGATGCCATGCGACACGGTCTTGGAGACCTCGGTCGACAGGAACGCACCGACGAGGTTGAGTACGGCGGCCAGGAGGACCGCGGTCTTGGGTTTGAGAGCACCGGTCGCGATGGGGGTCGCCATCGCGTTCGCGGTGTCGTGGAACCCGTTGGTGAAGTCGAAGAAGAGTGCCAGCAAGATCACCAGCACGACGATGAGGGCTGCGGTTTCCACCGTTCGCTTTCGGTCGTTGAGGAAGAAGGAGGTGTCGACGGGATCGACGTGACGAACGAAGAGTTCACCGTGGGTTTGACTTCCGTTAACCGGCCCCGTTGAATCCTCCCACCCTGTCGGGTGCCGGTCAACTCGACCTCGACTAGCGTGGGATCCGTGACTGATGCTCCGATCGCAGACCGCCGTTCCACCCTCCGCACACATCATGGCGACACCTTCGACGATCCATACGAATGGCTGCGCGAGAAGGAGTCCCCCGAGGTGATCTCCCACCTCGAGGCGGAGAACGCGCACACCGAGGCGGAGCTCGCGCACCTCGCGGATCTGCGCGAGACGCTGTTCCAGGAGATCAAGGGGCGGGTGCAGGAGACCGATCTGTCGGTGCCGACGCGACGTGGCGGATGGTGGTACTACAGCCGCACCGAGGAGGGTGCTCAGTACGGCATCCACTGCCGCACGGCGGCCGCCGAGAACGACTGGACTCCCCCGGTGCTCGAGGCAGGCGTGGCCGTGCCCGGCGAGGTCGTGCTGCTCGACGGCAACGTCGAGGCCGAGGGCCATGAGTTCTTCTCGCTCGGGGCGTTCGACACCTCCGATGACGCCACCACACTGCTCTGGGCGACCGACTTCGAGGGCGACGAGCTGTACACGGTCCATGTGCGCGACCTCATCACCGGCGAGACGCTGCCGGACGAGATCCCCGACACCGGCGGCGCCTTCTTCACCCCAGACGGCACCGGCATCCTCTACACGACACGTGATGACGCGTGGCGTCCCGACACTCTGTGGCTGCACCGACTCGGCACGCCGGTGTCGGACGACGTGAAGCTCTTCCACGAACCCGACGAGAAGTACTGGCTCGGCGCCGGCATCACCCGAAGCCGCAGGTTCCTCGTGATCGCCGTCGGATCGAGCATCACCAGCGAGGAGTACCTCGTCGATCTCTCGGGCGACCTGACCGCTGAGCCGCAGATCGTCTGGCCCCGCAGCGAGGGGGTGGAGTACTCGCTGGAGCATGCCGTGGTCGACGGCGAAGACCGGCTCTACATCCTGCACAACGACGGCGCCCTCGACTTCGAGCTCGTCTCTGTCGCAGCTTCCGCGCCGCAGGGGGATCGCCGAGTGGTGCTCCCCCACCAGCCGGGGCGTCGCCTGCTCGGAATGGACGCGTTCCGCGATTTCGCCACCGTGGAGTACCGCAGCGAGGGCCTCGAGCGGGTCGGTCTCCTCGACTACGCGACGGATGCCGTCGAAGACATCGTCTTCGATGAGCCGCTCTACTCGGCCGGCGTGAGCGGCAACCCCGCGTGGCACTCCCCGTTCCTGCGGCCCGGGTACACCTCGTTCGTGCCCCCGGGGACGGCCTCCGCGCTCGA
>NZ_JAGGPD010000461.1 GCF_018613995.1 Microbacterium sp. ISL-103
CCCCCTGACGGACGTGCTCGAAGACCAGACCGCGCAGGCTCTGGACAGCGTCGTCGATCGCTTCCGCATCAACTGGGTGTGGATGCCGCCGTGGGGCCCGGAGAAGATCACCGACGACGGTCGCGACATGATGCGTGCCCTCGGCTTCGCGATCTGAGGATGCTCGAGGTCACGGCTCTGCCCCTGGCGGAGCTCCGCGAGCGCACGAGCGAGAAGTGGCGGGAGTACCCCGCCGATGTGCTCCCTCTCTTCGTCGCCGAGACCGACTTCCCTCTTGCGCCGGCGATCTCGGGAGCGCTTCGTCGCGCCGTCGAGACGGGTGACACGGGGTACATCGCCTCGCGCACGCCTCTCGCGTCGACGTATGCGGACTTCGCCCGCAGGCGCTTCGGCTGGAGTCCCGACCCTGCGCGCATGCGCACGACGGCGGACGTCAGCATGGGCATCGTCGAGATCCTCCGGCGTGTGACCCAGCCCGGCGAGCGTGTCGTCGTCACCCCGCCGGTGTACCCGCCCTTCTACGATCTCGTCGCCGAGGCGGGCGCAGAGGTGCAGCGGGTCCCGCGTCGTGACACCGGGACGGGGTGGGAACTCGATCTCGACGGCAGCCGCGCCGCATTCGACGACGGCGCCACCGCGATCCTGCTCTGCAATCCGCACAACCCGACCGGCACCGTGCACGGCCGGGACTCGCTCGCTGCCCTGGCGGCGATCGCCGACGAGTTCGGCGCCGCAGTGATCTCCGACGAGATCCATGCGCCGCTGGCGCAGCCCGGTGCGGGTTTCGTCCCTTTCCTGCACACCGGTGAGGCGGCCGAACGGGTCGGCTACGCCGTCGTCAGCGCGAGCAAGGCCTTCAACCTCGCAGGACTCAAGTGCGCCGTGATGGTGACTGCGTCCGACGCCACGAGCGCCGTCGTGCGCGGTCTGCCGATCGAGGTCGAGTGGCGTACCGGGCAGTTCGGGCTCCTCGCCGCGATCGCCGCGTTCTCGGACGAGAGCGACCCCTGGCTCGACGGCCTGCTGCGCACGCTCGACCACAACCGGCTACTGCTCGAAGACCTGGTGGCCTCGAAGCTGCCCGGTGCGCGCTATCGGATTCCGGACGCCGGCTACCTCGCGTGGATCGATCTCTCAGCCCTCGGCTGGGGCGACAACCCCGCACGTCGCATCCTGAAGGAGGCGAAGGTCGCTCTGCACTTCGGTCCTGCATTCGGTGACGAGGGCAGGGGATTCGTGCGTCTGAACTTCGGCACGAGTCCCGAGATCATCACCGAGGCCATCGAGCGCATCGCGTCGCTCGTGGGCCGATGACCGAGGCCCTGCGGGCGCCGTCGATCTGGGACCGGGAACGACTCTGGGTCACGGTCGGCGCGGTCGCGCTCATCTTCCTCGCCGCGATCGAGGCGCTGGCGGTGACGACCGTCATGCCGATCGTGAGCGAGGCGCTCGACGGACGAGCGCTCTACGCGGTCGCCTTCGCCGGCACGCTGGCGACGAGCGTGATCGGCATGGTGGCGGCGGGGGCGTGGGCGGATGCCCGCGGACCCCGCGGGGCGCTGTACGCCGCTGTCTCGCTCTTCATCGCAGGGCTGCTGCTGTCGGGCTTGGCCGTCACGATGGACCAGTTCCTGATCGGACGACTGGTGCAGGGCCTCGGCGCCGGTGGGCAGACAGTGGCGCTGTACGTCGTGGTGGCTCGTCTGTATCCGCCGCATCTGCACGGCAGGGTGTTCGCGGCTTTCGCGGCAGCATGGGTGGTGCCGTCGATGATCGGCCCGTTCCTCGCGGGCGCCGTCGCCGAGTACCTCGACTGGCGCTGGGCGTTCCTCGGGGTCGCCGTGCTGACCATCGTCGCCTTCCTGATGGTCG
>NZ_JAGGPD010000462.1 GCF_018613995.1 Microbacterium sp. ISL-103
CGGGTACACCTCGTTCGTGACCCCGGGGACGGGCTACGAGCTCGATCTCGAGACCCGCGACCTCGAGCTGCGCAAGCAGGTCGCAGTGCTCGGAGGATACGACCCGCGCGACTACGACCAGCGCCGGGCCTGGGCCACGGCATCCGACGGCACCCAGGTGCCCATCTCACTCGTCTGGAAGCGCTCGTTCGGCGACCCCGGCTCCGAGACACGGCCGGTGCATCTGTATGGCTACGGCTCGTACGAGCACTCGATCGATCCCGGATTCTCGGTCGCCCGACTCTCCGAGCTCGATCGGGGCATCGTCTTCGCCGTCGCACACGTGCGCGGCGGCGGCGAGATGGGTCGGCAGTGGTACGAGGACGGGAAGCTCCTCGCCAAGCGCAACACCTTCACCGACTTCGTCGCCTGCGCGGAGCACCTCATCGCGACGGGCATCACCTCCCCTGACACGCTGGTCGCCGAAGGAGGCAGCGCCGGTGGACTGCTCATGGGAGCGGTGACGAATCTCGCCCCCCAGCTCTTCGCCGGAGTGCTCGCCGCAGTGCCGTTCGTCGACGCGCTCACGACGATCCTCGACCCGTCTCTGCCCCTGACCGTCATCGAGTGGGACGAGTGGGGCGACCCGCTGCACGGTGCAGACGTCTACGAGTACATGAAGTCGTACTCGCCGTACGAGAACGTGCGCGACGGCGTCGACTACCCTCGGATCCTCGCGGTCACCTCGCTCAACGACACACGCGTCCTCTATGTGGAGCCGGCGAAATGGATCGCCGCGCTCCGCGTCGCCGGCGCCGCCGACGCGCTGCTGAAGTGCGAGATGGTCGCCGGTCACGGCGGCGTCAGCGGGCGCTACAACTCGTGGAAGGAACGCGCCTTCGAGCTGGCGTGGATCCTCGACACGGTCGGCCTCGCGTCGCACTGACATCGCGTCACACGCAGAGAACGGGCCGATCCACAGAGGATCGGCCCGTTCTAGTCTCTGGTGAGCGAACCGGAACTCAGCCGAACAGCGCCGCTGCCTCGTCGTACCGGCTGCGGGGAACGGTGTTGAGTTCGCCGAGCGCCTCGGCGAACGGCACGCGGACGATGTCGGTGCCCTGCATGGCGACCATCTGACCCCACGCGCCTTCGACGAGTGCGTCAGCGGCGTGGAGGCCGAGACGCGTCGCGAGAACGCGGTCGAACGCAGACGGCGAACCGCCGCGCTGGATGTGTCCGAGAATCGTCGCACGCGTCTCGATGCCCGTGATGCGCTCGATGGCGGGGGCGAGCTGATCTCCGATGCCGCCGAGGCGCGGTCGGTTGAACGCGTCGAGACCCTTGTCGCTGTACGCCTCGTCCATGCCGAGCAGCTTGAAGCCCTCGGACACGACGACCAGCGGCGCGCGGCCACGGTCGTGAGCGCTGGAGACGAGTTCGGTGATGTCGTCGATCGACATCGGCACCTCGGGGATGCAGATGGCATGCGCGCCTGCCGCCATGCCCGCGTGCAGCGCGATCCAGCCCACGTGGCGCCCCATGACCTCGGCGACCATGCAGCGCTGGTGCGAGTCGCCCGTGGTGCGCAGGCGATCCATCGCATCCGTGGCGATGTTCACCGCCGTGTCGAATCCGAACGAATAGTCGGTGGCCCGCAGATCGTTGTCGATCGTCTTCGGCACCCCGATGACGTTGATCCCGTCCTTCGCGAGGCGGTCGGCCGCCGCCAGGGTGCCCTCGCCGCCGATCGCGATGATGCCGTCGATCTTGTGCCCGTAGAGCGTCTTGGCGATGTTCTCGGCGCCGCCGCGCTCCCCCTCGTAGGGGTTGGTGCGGCTCGTGCCGAGAATCGTTCCGCCGACCTTCGAGAGCCCCTTCACCTCGTGCCGGGTGAGGGGGAAGAAGTCTCCGTCGACCACGCCGCGCCATCCGTCGCGGATGCCGACGAACTCGAGGTCGTAGGTCGTGGTGCCCTTGAGCACGATGCCGCGGATGACCGCGTTGAGTCCGGGGCAGTCGCCACCGCTCGTCAGAATGCCGATCTTCATGCTTGCCTCAGACGGTTCGGGAAAAGGGGGAAAAGGCGACGCTGCCTGGGATCGACCCTAGCGTCATAGGGCGACCACGCGCCATTCCACCCGATGAAAACCCGAGATCTTGCCATCGATTCTGGACGAATCGAGAGAAATGCAGCCCACTGCCGTAAAACGCAAGAAATCGGCATCAAGAACCGAAATTCTTAACGCCGATCTCTCTGCGATGAATACGTGGTCAGGCGCCGCTGAGCGCTTCTCGCAGCAGATGCATGAGAGCACCCAGCTGCACCGGCTCCGCAGCCGCCTCGTCAAGGGCTTCGCCGTCGAGCGCACGCGCCGCGAGGCCCTGCTTCTGATCGATCAGCTCGGCGATCTTCGCATCGACGGTGTGCGCGGCGATGATGCGCCAGGCGGTGACCGGCTCGCCCTGTCCGATACGGTGCACGCGGTCGATCGCCTGCGTCTGCTCGGCCGCCGTCCATGACAGCTCGGCCAGCACGACGTTGGACGCGGCCTGCATGTTGAGTCCGACGCCGGCGGCCGTCAACGAGCACACCGCGATGCCCACATCGGGATCGCTGTTGAAGTCGTCGATGGCCTGTTGACGCGCGGTCGAGGTCTGATCGCCACGGATCGAGACCGATCGGATGCCCGCCGATGCGAAGTGCGCCTCGGCCTGATCCATGACATCGATGTGCTTCGCGAAGAACACGACCTTGCCCACCGACCGCTGCAGCTGGGCGGCGTAGTCGGCCGCGAGATGCGCCTTCGCCTGACCGATGCGACGCACCATGGTGAAGACGTTGTCGCCGCCCGTGCCTGCGGCCTTCGACTCCTCGAGTTCGTTCTGAGCCACGAGACGGACGATGTCCTCGTCGATCTCGCCGGGTGCGAGACCGCGGTCGCCTCTGGCCTCGAGCATCCGGCGGTAGCGGGCGGCGAGCCGCTCGCCGAGTTCGCGCTCGGCCTGACGGATGCTGCGGCCGAACTCGTCGTCGAGCTGCACCGGCAGATCGGCGATGAGCTTGTCGGGAAGATCCGCGGCGACGTCCTTCTTCTTGCGCCGGACGATCCCCATCGAGATCACCGCTTCCCGGGCCTCGGGGTAGAACGCCTTGTCGGCGGGCGTGAAACCGGTGGCATCGAGCTTCTCCATCAGCTCGGGGCCGGGCTTCTCTCCCGTGGTCCAGCCGAGGAAACGCCAGATCGCGTCGAAGTCCTCGACGTCGTTGATCAACGGCGTGCCCGTGAGCGCGAGCATCAGCGGGTTTCCACCCGGTGTGCGCTCGCGGACGCGGTTCGCGAGCGAGAGCACGTTCTGCGATCGCTGCGAGCTGAGGTTCTTGATGAAGTGGGCTTCATCGACGACCATGCCGCGAAGGCCGATCGAGGCGAGCCACGACATGTGTCGGTCGAGGATCTCGTAGTTCACGATGAACACGTCGGCGAAGGCGTCGATGTCCGTGCCGTCGCCCTGGATGACGGTGGCGCGACGCTGAGGCGTCCAGCGCTCGACCTCGCGCGCCCAGTTCATCTTCACGACGTTCGGAACCACGACGAGTAGCGGGTAGGCGCCGGCGACCGATGCCGCCAGGACCGACTGCGCCGTCTTGCCGAGACCGGGCTCATCGGCGAGCAGGAAGCTCCGGTGGCCATCCCGGACCGCCTCGAGGAAGCGGGACTGATGAACCATGACCTCGAGGCCCTTGGGCGAGAGGTGGTCGTACTCGGGT
>NZ_JAGGPD010000463.1 GCF_018613995.1 Microbacterium sp. ISL-103
GCGCTCGACGACAGCACCTCGGCGACGATGGTCACCGTCTCGCCGATCGGGAGCTCGCGGATCGGGGTCAGCTCACCCGGGTCGGCATAGCGCCTCGGATAGTGCGAGACGAGGTCGCCGACCGTCTTCATTCCGAATGCGCGATCGAGGGACTTCGCCGGGGTGCCTCCGAGCGCCTCCTCGAGCGGCGAATCCAGCGTGAGCGACATGATCCGAGTCTAGAAGGCCGCACCGACACGGCGGACGACGCAGCTGTCGTATCGTGAACGGGTGACGAGGATCATCGCCGGAAAGGCACGCGGCGCACGGCTCGACGTGCCGCACGCGGGAACACGACCGACCAGCGACCGGGTGCGGGAGTCGCTCTTCGGGGCGCTGGACGCCGCCCACGCGATCGAGGGCGCTCGAGTGCTCGACCTCTATGCGGGATCCGGCGCACTCGGGCTCGAGACGCTGAGCCGCGGAGCGATCGCCGCAGACCTCGTCGAGCAGGGGCGGGAGGCGGCGGCAGTCGTGCGCCGCAACGCGATCACTGTCGCGAAGGCCGGCCTGCCCACGGCGCGAGTGCATCAGAGTCCGGTGCGGGCGTTCCTGCAGCGCGCCCTCGGCCCGTACGATCTCGTGTTCTCCGACCCGCCCTACGATCTCGACGATGACACGATGACCGCGGACCTCGTCGGCCTCGCACCGCTCCTCGCGCCCGATGCCCTCGTCATCGTGGAACGTGCTCGGCGATCGACACCGCCGGACCTCGCAGCCGCGGGCCTCGCTCTCATCCGCGAGAAGAGCTACGGCGACACGACGCTGTGGTGGGCGGAGGCTGCTCCCCCGCAGGACCGGATTCAGCCTGCGGACGAGTCCCAGTCCCGATAGGGATCCCACCCCGCAACGTCGGCCGGGTGACCGTCCACGAGCAGATCGTCCGCTCCGCGGGCGATCACCGAGCCGATGATCCGGAACCCCGGCGGCAGGATCCCTGGGGCGAAGGTCGCCAGCAGAGCGTGATCCTCACCGCCGGCCAGCGCTCGTCGGGGGTCCTCCCCGAGCGCTGCGCCGTCGAGAGCGATCGTGACCTCCGATGCCCCCGCCATGCGTCGCGCATCGAGCGCGAGCCCGTCCGACACATCCATCATCGCCGTGGCGCCCGCCGTCGCCGCGACGGGACCGAGCCCGATCGGCGGCGACGGGCGCAGCTGCGCGTCGATGGCCGCGGCCTCGCCCACGCCGAGCCGTGAACGATCGACGGGAACGGGGGTATCGCCGTCGCGAAAGCGCCCGAAGAGCACCGAGAGCCCGTGAGACGCGTGTCCGAGTTCGCCGGCGACCGCGACGACGTCGCCCACACGTGCGCCGCCACGGGTGACCGGCTCTCGCCCTTCGAGATCACCCAGCGCCGTCACCGCGACGGTGAGCACGTCGGACACGGTCAGGTCTCCGCCGACCACCGCGCAGCCCGGCGCAAGGGCGGTGCACGCCTCACGGAAGCCGTCGGCGAGGCGCTCGACGAACGACAGACGCAGGTCACGGGGAACGGCGAGAGCGACGAGGAGCCCGGTCGGACGCGCCCCCATCGCCGCGATGTCGGCGAGATTGACGGCCGCGGCCTTCCAGCCGAGGTCATAGCCCGACGACCAGGCGAGCCGGAAGTCCGGACCGTGCACGAGGGTGTCGGTCGTGGCGACGACCGAACCGGACGGGGTCGCGATGACCGCGGCGTCGTCGCCCGGTCCGATGAGGGTGTGCGTGGCCCGCGCGGTCCGCGCGAGGATCGCCCGGAGGATCTCTCCCTCCGAGAGGTCGCCGAGCTGCGGATCATCGTCGAGAGGTCGGGAGGGCATGCAGTCAAAGGTAGCCTGGAAGCATGCTCCGCTCTCGTCGTCTCGCCGCCTGCGCGGGAGCCCTGATCCTCGCGACCGGGCTCGCCACGAGCCTTGCCGGTTGCTCGACGACCGTCCATCTCGACCCGGCTGACGATGCGAACGACCCGGCTTGCGCGCAGGTCTCCGTGCTCCTTCCCGATGCGGTGGGCGATCTCGACCGAGTCTGGACGGACGCGCAGGCGACCGGCGCCTGGGGCGATCCGACGGTCGTGCTCCGATGCGGGGTCGAGCCCCCCGCGCCCTCGACCGAGGTGTGCACGACCATCGGCGGCGTCGATTGGCTCGTGCTCGACCAGGAGGAGGAGCGTCAGCGTCTGGTGACCTACGGTCGCGACCCCGCGATCGAGGTGGTCATCCGCCGTGGCGAGGAGATCGACTTCCGCACGGTGGTCGAGAGCCTGTCGACGAACATCCAGTCAGGCCTCGCTCAGGCCACCGCGCACTGCACCGATCGTGTGCCCGCGACCGAGGCGCCGGACGCGGATTCAGCCGAGGGCTGAGTCCCTCCCCGGCGCTCCGCGACGACACCCGATCAGCGGCGCAGGCCCGCTTCGATCAGCTCGGAGATCAGGTCGCCATAGCTGAGGCCCGATGCGACCCAGCACTTCGGGAACATCGAGATCGGGGTGAAGCCCGGCATGGTGTTCAGCTCGTTCACGATGAGCTCACCCGAATCGGTGAGGAACATGTCGACCCGGGCGAGGCCGCGCCCGTCGACAGCCTCGAAGGCACGGATCCCCGCGTCCTGGATGGCCGCGACCTCGTGCTCCTCGAGCTGCGCAGGGCACACGACGTCGACACCGTCGCCTCCGAGGTACTTGCCCTCGAAGTCGTAGAAGCCGCGCGATGTCAGCACGATCTCGCCCGGGAGGGAAGCTCGGACGCCGTCGGCGCCCTCGAGCACGGCGACCTCGATCTCGCGACCGACCACGCCGATCTCGATGAGGACCTTGTCGTCTTCGGCGAAGGCGATCGCGAGTGCGGCGTCGAGATCCTCGGCGCGCTCGACCTTCGAGACGCCGACGCTCGAACCAGCCCGTGCGGGCTTGACGAACAGGGGCAGGCCGAGTTCGGCCGCCGAGGCGCGCACGGAGGCTGCATCCTGCTGCCACTGTCGTGCGCGGACCGTGATCCCGGGCGCGACGGAGATGCCGGCGGCGCGCAGCGCGATCTTCATGAAGTGCTTGTCCATGCAGAGCGCCGAGTCGAGCACTCCGCCGCCGGCATACGGAACCTCGAGGGTGTCGAAGTACCCCTGGATCGTTCCGTCTTCGCCATGCGTGCCGTGCAGGATCGGCAGCACGATGTCGATCTCGCCGAACCCCTCGGTGGTGCCGTCCGGGCGCACGACGCGCAGCGTGCGGTCCCCGCCCGGCTCCGGCCACAGCACGCGGGTGCCGTTGTCGGCGACCTCGGGAAGATGCGCGGCATCCAGCGGGAACTTCGCGGGATCGTCGTCTTCGAGGACGAACGCACCCTCGCGGGTGATCCCGACGGGGATCACCCGATAGCGG
>NZ_JAGGPD010000464.1 GCF_018613995.1 Microbacterium sp. ISL-103
GGGGGTCGGTGGCGAGCAGCAGCGGCGCCGCGGCGCCGGCGGGCCGCAGGAGCGCGGCATCTGCGTCGTCGAGTTCCCCGGTGATGTACACGAGGGGTCCGGGAGGAGTGCCGCCGACGAGCGTCACGATGTCGCGCGCGTCGCCTCGCGGGGTCACCAGCGCGAGGGCGACGAGCAGGCCGTCACGGTCGTCTTCGTGGCCACGAAGGGTGCCGAGCAGCGTGCCGGCGCTGTCGATGACATCGACCCCGTATCCCTCCTGCACGAGGTGCACGGCCACCGAGGCGCACATCGAGACCGCGTTCTCGAACGCCGGATCGGCCTCGTCTCCGGGGCGCGCCCAGCGCGCGGCGCTGCGGTCGAAGACGACGAGGGCATCGGGGCTCGACTCCTCCTCTTCCTGGCGCACCATCAGATCGCCGCGGTGGGCGGTGGCGCGCCAGTGGATGCGGCGCATCGAGTCGCCCGGGATGTATCGGCGCGGCGAGAGGTTGTCGCTGCCCTGGCCGAGCCGACTCGACGAGGTCTGAGCGGTGCCGCCGGCTGCCCCCACTTTGACCGAGAGGGGCGCGAGGGTGAAGACCTCGGGCACCACTGTCACCGTGCGGGCCTCGCCGAAGGCCTGCTCGCGCTGCGCGAGTCCGAAAGGGTCGACCGTGCGCACCACCAGAGGGCCGATGGGCCAGACGCCTCGGCGCACGCCCGTGATCAGGTAGCTCAGCTGACCGGTCTCAGAGGGGTACTCACCCGCCGAGTCGCCCGTGACGGCGGCTGGCAGCACATCGCGCCACAGGCCGCGAGGCACCCGCAGCGCACGCAGTGTGAACCGCAGCGTCACGCGGGAGGTCTCGGAGACCGTCAGCAGATCGGTCGAGATTTGCCGAGCGACCGTGCCCGAGCGCCGCGGCGCCGCGACCGCCAGCACCGAGAACGCCGTCACCACGAGAAGCAGGACGCCGACGTAGATCAGGATGGGGGTGCCCACCATGTTGGCCGCGATCAGGCAGCCGATGCCCGAGATGAGCGCACCCGTGCCCCGGAGCGTGAGGATTCGACGACGTGGCATGGCTGCGGCGGCGGTCAGGAGCGCGCGGTCACGGTCACGGGCACGCGCACCCGCTCGACGATCTGTCGCAGGGCGGCCTCGACCGGCTGCGCACCGGCGCGGTGGGCGCCGCGGGCGGGAAGGAGTCGGTGCGCGAACACCGGCACGAGCAGGGCGGTGACGTCGTCGGGGATCACGAAGTCGCGACCGTCGAGCGCCGCCCACACCTTCGCGGCCCTGATCAGCTGCAGCGTCGCCCGCGGGCTCGCCCCGAGGTGCAGGTTCGGATCCGCGCGCGTCGCCTGGGCCAGAGCCACCGTGTACTCCTCGAGGGCGGGCGCCACATGCACCGAGCGGGCCCACGCGATGAGTCCCGAGATCGACGCGGCGTCGGCGACGGCCGTGACGGAGGCCAACGGGTTCACCGTGTCGCGCTGGCGGAGCATGAGGGCCTCGGCCGCGGCATCCGGATACCCCATCGAGATGCGCATCATGAAACGGTCGCGCTGCGCCTCGGGAAGGGCGTAGGTGCCCTCCATCTCGAGCGGGTTCTGGGTCGCCACGACGAGAAAGGGGTCGGGCAGCATGTGCGTCGAGCCGTCGACGGTCACCTGGCCCTCCTCCATCGCCTCGAGCAGGGCCGACTGCGTCTTCGGAGAGGAGCGGTTGATCTCGTCGGCGATCACGATGTGCGCGAAGACGGCGCCGCGCTTGAACTCGAACTCACGATCGACCGGGTTGTAGACGCTCACACCCGTCACGTCGCCCGGCAGCAGGTCGGGGGTGAACTGGATGCGGCGAACCGTCGCATCCACGCTCGCCGCCAGCGCTCGGGCGAGCATCGTCTTGCCGACACCCGGCACGTCTTCGATCAGCAGGTGGCCCTCGGCGAGCAGACACACCAGCGCGCTCCGCACGGCATCCGGCTTGCCATCGATCACCCGGCTGACGGACTCGACGATGGCCGACGTCTGCGCGGCGAACTGCTCGGCGTCGACGACGGTCGGGATCAGGGTCGAATTCTCTGGCATGCGTTCCCTCTCGCGTGGGCGCTGCGGTGCGCGTGAACCGATCGTAACCCGGCTGCCTTCGGATGGGGTGACAACCGTCTGATGCTCAACCCCACACCCGAGCGCGCGGCTCTGTCGGGTCGAGTCTGCCGTCGGCGCTGCGGGCGACGCGCAGCAGAGCGAGCCCCTGCACGCCACTCAGCTCGTGCAGCGTGCAGGTGCCGATCAGCGACTGCCAGTGTGTGCGGAATCCCTCGGCGTCGCTGCGCCGGCGGGCGATCGACCGCGGCACGGCGAGCAGCGTGCGCCCGGGGGAGAGTCGGTCGGCCAGCCGCACGAACAGTCTCAGTCGTGGCAGGCCTGCGGCGTCGATACGCAGCAGGAATCTCGGGGTGCGCACGGGCGAGAAGAGCTCCTCGACGGCATCCGCGACAGCCCGGGCATCGGATGCGGAACCGCCCAGCTCGATGCGGATGTGCGAGGGATCGCCGTGGTCGGTCGACGCGATGATCGCCGACTCGTCGAACGCGGCGATACGGCCGGCGTCGCGCAGCGTGCGGGCGACGGCGATCGCCGCAGACCGGTAGATCGCAGTGGGCCGCGACCTCTCGCCGAGCGCGCGGACGAACAGCCGCAGAGCGGATGCCGCCGCACCGACCGCCCCGGCCGCCATCGCGAGGGCGACGCCCACCAGAGCCGGGAGGGTGCCGCCGAGTGCGGTGAGCGCGACGAGGATCGCGCCTGCGCCTGCGGCGCCGATCGCGAACGCTCCGAGCGCGCTCGCGGTCGCGGTCTGGCCGGTGCGCAGCAGCGGGGCGCCTGCGGTGCCGCGCACCGAGACGACTTCCCGCTCTCTCGGCGTGTAGCTCTCGCCGATCCGCCACTCCTCCCTGGTCGCGCTCCTGGTCGGCCACCCCTCGCGGAGCATCCTGTCGACCTCGGCGATCGACGACGACGGATCCTTGTCGAGCACACGCTCCCAGGCATCGGCGACGAGAGAGGGGAGTGCGTGCCCGATGCCGCTGACGATCCTGCCGGTGCGATCCGCACCGAGGCCCCACAGGTGCGAGTGGCGACGCCGCAGACGATCCGACTCCGAGCGGTCGTCGAGGTCGACATCGGAGGGGATCAGACAGACGACCGACCAGTTGTGCGCGACCTTCTCGGGCCAGGCCGGGTCGAGCCGCAGGGTGCGTCCTCGCAGCTGCTGGGTTCCCGATGAGTTGGCCACCGTCGTGAGGTCGATGAGGGTGTTGACGGCCGGGCAGTCCCAGCCCTCGCCGAGAAGCCCCCGGGTGCCGACGAGCAGGCGCACCTCGCCGCGCCGGATCAGCTCGGACACGGCTCCGACGACCCGTCCGCTCCCGGCGCCCGGCACCTGCAGATCGCGGACCGCGCCCACGCCGTCGACGACCGAGACCTGCTCGTCGAGCAGCTCCGAGAGCGCGGTTGCGATGCGAGGTGCGTCCGCGGTGCCCACACGCAGCCGCTGCGACGTCAGCAGCACGGGGTGCAGCGAGGCCGTGACGGGGTCGGTGGCGAGCAGATCGAAGGTGCGCAGTGCTCCCGCCGGGGCGTCGCCCGCCAGGCCGCGACGATTTCCGTGCTCGACGAAGTCCGTCACCACGACGGCCCGGATCCGGTCGCCGTCCGGCCCGCCGATCTCACGGTGCAGGATCTCGACGGCGGCGTGGTCCTTGGCCGCTGAGAACGCCAGGGTGGTCTCGACCGGATTGCGGCCGCGACGGATGCCGCGGTCGGTCAGCGCGTAGCCGAAATCGGCGAGGGAACGGCGCACGTACTCCCACTGTCGCGAGGCGCCGGGATCGGCGAGCAGGCGCACCTGCGCGAAGCGCGACAGCACCGTGAGCAGGTCGTCCGTGGTGCAGCGGTCGAGCAGCACCGCAGGGATCGCCGCGACGAGCGGATGCTGCGGCGCCACCTCGCGCAGCACGAGGGCGCACGAGCGGGTCAGGGTGAAATCGCGTGAGAACGCCCGGTCCAGTCGGGCGAGGGGAGTCTCATGCGCTGCGGCGGCCGCGTCGTCGCCGGGTTCGTCGGGCTGCAGCTGCTCCTCGAGGTACGACACGGCGTCCGGGGTCGACAGCACCTGTCTGATCAGGTCGTGCAGCAGGCTCTCGTGTCGCCGGATGAACACCGCCTCGGCAGTGGTGGGCTCGGTGAACAGCACGTGATCGCGATAGGGAGCGAGATGCCCTTCTTTCACCACCGCGGGGGTCGGCACCTCGTAGTCGACGTCGCCGAGCAGATTGCTGTAGTTCTCGAACTCGGTCTCGTCGTCGGGCGACGGCAGTGTGGCGGTCACGCCGATCAGCCGGGGCTCGACGCCGGTCTCGCGGATGCGGGCGGCCAGGTACGCCACGACGATCGCCCAGTGATCGAGCAGGTGGTGGCATTCGTCGAGGACGATCGTGCGCACCCCCGACGCGACGATCCGCTCGATGAGGGCGACGGCGTTCGGATGCAGCACGCGCGCCAGTTCGTCGGGCCGCTGCCGGGTGAACTGCGATCGCAGCCGCCGCGCGCGGCTGCGGAGGCCGGAACGGTAGCGGCCGGGGTTGTCGACGGCCAGCTCGGCGAGCCAGGTCGCGGCATCCGCCTCCGTCCGCCCTGTGGCGGCGAGCTCGTCGGTCCACACGGCGCGGGCGAGGTCGTCGAAGGGCGAGCCGTCGCCGGTCACACTGAGCAGCTGATAGGTCAGCACGGTGAGGTCGGCGAGATGCTCGGGATCGTCCGAGACCGCCGAGGGCAGGGGAGCGAGGTCGGCGGCGGTGCGCAGCCACTGCTGCCGGATCGTCACCGTGGGCGAGAGCACGAGTGCGCGATGCCCCTCTCGTGCGGCCAGGAGCAGACCGAGCAGCGTCTTGCCGGCGCCCGGCGGGGCGACGATGTGCAGCGGATCGGAGTCACCGGGTGGGAGGCGATCGAGGACCTCCGCCTGATACGTGCGGAGTGTGCCGCGGAAGCGCCACGTCGACAGAGGAGTGGCGGTGGCGTGATCCATGACCTGTCCAGTCTGTCAAAGAGCAGGCGCTG
>NZ_JAGGPD010000465.1 GCF_018613995.1 Microbacterium sp. ISL-103
CCGATCGCGAAGAAGAGACCTGGATCGATCGGTTGTAAGCCGCGGCGTCGGGTCTCGACCACTCAGCTTCCACGCGCCGCATCGGGCACTAAAGAGTTTCGGACGTCCCGAGCTCACGAGTGATGTCCAGGAACTGCGCGCGCCGTGCGGGCTGCCACCCAAGGCGCTCAAGCCGTTCGATCGCCGACCGATGCTCCTGCCCCCAAAGCTCACGAAGGTCTATCCTTGTGAGCTGGAACAGTTCGATCGTCTTCTCACCTTTCTGCGATTTATGGTGCGGCACCGAGGGCTCTTCTGCTCCCCCCCGATAGCCTCCTGTGATGTGCGCGGCCGCGCGATCAAGGTAGGGATGGTAGATAGCGAATGTTGAAGACCGATAGCTGACCCCCCGAGTGACGAGAGGGTTGTACCGCTTTTTCAGCTTTGAGTTGCAGTATTCACACGCAAGTATGAGATTGTGAATCTCAAATGTCCACTCCGGGACGCCATTCACTATTNNGCAGCGAACAGTAAGCGCAGCGCTCCTTCTGTTGTTTCGCGAGCCAAAGCGTGAGACGAGAACGGAATCTGCGCGTCACGGCACTCGATGCCCACGGGCGAGGGCTGCCATCGTCCAATTCAGCGTCCACTCGATCAAGGCGAAAGCGTCGCGGCGGTCGTTTCAGCCTTCTCATGGAACCGCGCGATATTCACGAAGCACGTCATTCAACGTGGGCGTGTGACTGCCAGCAACGGCTCCTAGTCGCTCAACAGCAGCCTCAACCACTCCGTCGCGAGAAGTCTTCCCGGAGGACAGCCATCCAATTACGGTGGTTAGATCCGTATTGACCGAAGCATTTCCGATCACTCGCGCGCCGAACACCTGATATATCAGCATCTCAATCGACATGCCTCGGTGCTCCACAGGCAGATTGATGAATGAGTGGACTCCCAACGCTTCATTGTGGTCGGGCATGGATATTGTTGTCGCGGCAAGTGCGACGTATGGCGAATGGGTAGCAATAACGAAATGGCACCCTCGCGCTTCCGGAAGACTGTCCCGGAGCAGATCGATGAAACTGGACTGCCATTCAGGGTGCAAGCCGATCTCTGGTTCATCAATAAGGATAAGTGAATTGGGATGGATCGCGGAGGCGATTCGCAGGATCATTGAAAGCAGCAGCGACTGGCCCGCGCTCGGCTCAAAGGGCTCGTTGCTCTGCTCGCCAAACTGTAACTCGAAACGCAACCCGTACACGCGCCTCATCGCCTCTAGCACAACCGGCGGGTCGACGGCCAGTGTTTTGGCCAGATCTCCTATCAACCGTCTAACCCTGGACTCGTCCATCAAAAGCGGTCTTCTGGGTTGAATCTGAGAGGCAAGTTCGCCGAGGCGTCCATCCACGTAATTTATTGCTTCAGCGGCTATTGACCCGTCTTCCTTGAGCTCTCTCGCCAGTCGTTCCGCCGACGTCGTACCGCGCCTCGACGATATACTCGAAGCGGAATGCCCCCGCCCAAGCGCGACACTAACCACCGGCAGAGCAAGTTTTGCTGCGATGCGATTGATGTCGATATCGAAGTTCTGACTCGTCAAAATCTCCACATAGAAGCGACCCAAAGATGAGGCTATCGCCCCGGTTGTCATCGAGTTCGAGGACTGCCTCAGCCCTAGATACCTGTAGCCGGAGTCCTGTCTACGCACAAAAGGAAACGCGTCCATCACCATGTTCGAGACTGCCAGCACCCTCGCCGGCTCATCGCCGTCATCGATTCGTTGACCCTCGACCTCATGGCTGGCGCTGCGCGCCAACTCCCCGAGCAACCGACTCTTGCCGCTACCGTTGGCGCCGATCAGAACGGAGAAACAGACATCGCTCGACGCGTCTATGCGGATCTCAAGATCGAAGCGATCCGAGCGATAACCAAGCAATCGATACAAGTTCACACCCTCCCTGACGACACAGTATCCTCAACGACCGCGATATCCGAAGGGCCTAGCGAGACGATAGGGGACCTGGGGGATGACCGGTTCACCCGTACCGGCGAGCCACGAAACGTCCCCGAATCGATTCCGATCTGGCGGAGGGAGGGATCTCGCATATCGACTTACACTTCCACGCACCTGCGTAGACTAACTGGTAAGTAGACGCACCGTTGCGAAACCCAAGCCTCAAGGAGCTCGACCATGGCCCTCACCGCACACTCCACCATCGGCGACTGGCTGAACGACCCGACCGGCGGGCCACTCATCCGCGCACTCTTCGAGCAGACGGGCGCCGCCCCCGAGCCCCTCCCCCCCGT
>NZ_JAGGPD010000466.1 GCF_018613995.1 Microbacterium sp. ISL-103
CGAACCGGTACATGCTCAAACAGCTTCCTCCCTGACGGCGAGAACCGCCCTGGGCGTCGCAGAAGAGTCCACCCGAACGGGACGGCGCCGTCGAACGCCTAGCGCTAACGATCCGCCTGCGCCGACAACCCCAGCGCCTCGCCCGGTGTGTCGAAGAAACCGCGGGCGACCCGCACCCCGACGTCTTCGTGATGCATGCGCGGGGCTCCCCCGCGGCGCACAGAGGCGCGAACACTCCAGGCGTCGTCCGCGAACCCTCCGCCGCGGAACACGCGATAGTCGTCGTACCGAGCGGGGTCGAGCAGGTCCCAGCACCACTCCCACACATTGCCCAGGGTGTCGAACAGTCCGTGCAGGTTGGGCAGCTTGCCTCCCACGTCCTGCGGGGTGCGCACGCCGTCGGCACCGGTCCACGCGGCATCGGGCAGCGGCGCGTAGTGCGGGCCCGTCGAGCCCGCACGGCATGCGAACTCCCATTCGGCCCCTGTCGGCAACCGGTAGCCGTCGGCGGTCACATCCCAGCTGACCTCCTCGCCGTCGAAATGATAGACCGGGTCGAGACCCTCCCATTCGGACGCCGCATTGCAGAAGTGGACCGCCCGCAGCCAGCTCACGTCCGCGGCGGGTCGACGGGGGTGGTGCGAGGGGATCGGCAGCACCTCTGCGAGCTGCTCCTCGGTGATCGGGAACACTCCGATCTCGAAGTCCTGCACGTCGACCGTGCGCTGCACCTTGAGCCGGGCGTCGTGCAGGGTGACCTGCCCACCGGGGATGCGGCGCATCTCGATGTCGGTCACGCGTGCGGCGTCCGCTCGACCCAGTCCGGGTACTTCGCCGCCCGCCCGTCGCCCGATGATGTGCGGGTGACGCGACGTCTGACCCATGGTCCGACGAACTCGCGGTAGTACGCGAGACCCGCCGGTCCCCCCGCTGTGAGAGCAGACGGAGACCACCATGTGGCCGGGGGCTCGAAGCCCAGGCCGTGGAGCACACGGGCCGCCACCCGGGGGTGACCGGCCACGTTCATGTGCAGTCGATCCTCGGACCAGTACGGCGGACGTGCGAGTTCGCGATCCGGCCAGTTGAGGGCACGCACGACATCGTCACGCCCCTCGATGCGCCGCAGCACAGCGTCGGAGAGCAGGTCGCCGCGGCGCTGCACGAGCGACCCCATCGGGAGCTGTCCGCTCGGATTCGCGCCGGAGAGGAGGATCAGCGTGACGCCCTCTTCGTCGCACCGACGCAGGACCCTGCTGAACGCGTCGGCGATGTGCTCGAGATCGCTCTTCGGCCGCAGCATGTCGTTGCCACCGCCGTTGAACGACAGGTGGGTGGGGCGCAACGCAAGGGCCGGCTCGAGCTGCTGTTCGACGATGGGCCACGCCAGCTTGCCGCGGATCGCGAGGTTGGCGTACTGGATCGGATGCCCGGCGGCGTCTGCCCAGCCCTGGGCGACGAGATCGGCCCACCCTCGCTCGCGGCCGTCGGGCAGCAGGTCACCCACTCCCTCGGTGAAGGAATCGCCGATGGCCACATAGCGTACGTCTGTCACCACGACAGCCTATTCCTGCTCACGGACACCCGACCGCGTCATCTGTCGTCGAGCGCGAGTCCGCCCCTGTCGACCAGCCCCCATGCCGCCGCGGCTGCCGCCACGAAGCAGGCGCCGAACACCGCGAAGAGCACAGGCGCTCCCCCGGTGACGAGAAGCACCGGCACGGCCAACGGAGCGATGATCGACGCGATTCGTCCGACGCCGGCAGCCCACCCTGCGCCCGTGCCGCGCAACGAGGTCGGATAGATCTCGGGGGTCACCGCATACAGCGCGCCCCACGCGCCGAGGTTGAAGAACGACAGCGCCATGCCTGAGGCGATGATGGCAGGCTCCGTGGTCGAGGTGCCGAAGAACACAGCGGACACCGCGGAGCCGATCAGGAACACCGACAGGGTCGTGCGTCGGCCCCACACCTCGATGAGCCAGGCGGCGACGGCATACCCGGGCAGCTGGGCCAGCGTGATGATGAGCGTGAAGCCGAACGAGCGCACGAGGTCGAATCCCGCATCGACCAGGATGCTCGGAATCCAGATGAACGCCCCGTAGTAGGCGAAGTTCACGCAGAGCCACACGATCCACAGGCAGAGCGTTCGAACTCGGAACTCGGCGTTCCAGAGCGTCGTCAGCCGCGCCCTGCTCGTCACCGCGATCGCACGGGATGCGGGCTCGCGGCGGATCGCCGGTGCGGTGTCGACGCCGGCATCGGCCTCGAAGGCCGAGACGATGCGGTCAGCCTCGGCGATGCGTCCTCGAGAGGCCAGCCAGCGCGGCGACTCGGGGAGCCCCCAGCGCACGATCAGCGCGTAGGCGGCAGGGATCGCGCCGAGTGCGAATGCCCAGCGCCACCCGTCGTCGGACGCCGGGATCACGAAGAACCCGATGAGGGCCGCCGCCGTCCACCCGACCGCCCAGAAGGCCTCGAGGATCACGATCAGTCGGCCGCGGATGCGTGCGGGTGCGAACTCGCTGACGTAGGTCGACGCGACCGGGAGCTCGGCCCCGAGTCCGAGGCCGACCAGGAAGCGGAGCGCCAGCAGCGCTGCCAGCCCGCCGACGAGGGCGCTGGCCCCCGTCGCGATTCCGTAGATCAGCAGCGTGAGGGCGAAGACCTGCCGGCGTCCCCAGCGGTCTGCGAGGAGTCCGCCGAGGGTCGCCCCGAGGGCCATGCCGATGAACCCGACGG
>NZ_JAGGPD010000467.1 GCF_018613995.1 Microbacterium sp. ISL-103
GTCGTGATCGGCGCATTGATCGGCGAGAGCATCGGGTTCTGGCTCGGGCGCTGGATAGGACCGCACATCCGCTCGTCCTGGGTCGGCCGTCGTGTCGGTGAAGAGAACTGGGTGCGTGCGGAACGCTATCCCGCCCGGCGCGGAGGCATCGCGATCTTCCTGTCGCGCTTCCTGCCGGTGCTCCACTCCCTCGTCCCGCTCACCGTCGGGATGAGCCACTACTCGTACCGCCGCTTCCTCGCGTGGACCGCCCCCGCCTGTCTGTTGTGGGCCACCGCGTACGTGAGCATCACCTCTCTCGCGGCCGGCAGCTTCGACGAGCTCGCCGACCGGGTGCACTACGCCGGATACATCTTCGTGGGCATCATCGCGGTGTTCCTGCTCGCGGTCTTCGTCGGCAAGAAGGTCATCTCGCGACTCGAGGCGCGCCACCTCGACATCTCGGACGCGAAGGACGCGACCGACGTGAAAGACTGAAGCAATGGCTTCGTCACCCCCGGCGCCCCGGATCCACTGGTTCGCGCGCCTAGAACACCGCCTCCACGTGTGGCGCGAGGGGCGAGCGCGCCGTCGCGGCCGTACCGCGACCATCCTTCCCTTCCCCGGTTACGGCGGGCCAGGGTGGGTGCGTGTCGTGGACCGAGTGCTCATCGTCCCGCCCGCACGGAGCACGAAAGACGGCGAGCCGGCGAGTGTACGCGGCTGGCGCAGCTTCGTCGGCATCCCGGTGAGCTTCGCCAAGGTCTCGGTGCAGATCGGCGACTCCACCCATCACGTCGTGGCCGATCGGGGCGGTGTCATCGATTCCGTCATCGACGCCGACCTCGAACCCGGGTGGCAGACGTTCACCTTCTCGGTCGAGGGGCAGGAACCGGTGGAGGCGACCGCGTTCATCGTCGCCGGGTCGACGCACTTCGGCATCGTGTCCGACGTCGACGACACCGTCATGGTCACCGCACTCCCCCGGCCCTTCATCGCCGCGTGGAACTCGTTCGTGGTCGACGAGCATGCGCGCATCCCCGTGCCGGGCATGGCCGTGCTGCTGGATCAGGTGCTGCGCGAGTATCCCGGTGCGCCGATGATCTATCTCTCGACCGGCGCCTGGAACGTCGCACCGACGCTGCGCCGATTCCTCGGACGCCACCTGTTCCCCGCAGGGTCCATGCTGCTCACCGACTGGGGGCCCACGCACGATCGCTGGTTCCGCAGCGGTCGCGAGCACAAGCTCACCAACCTGCGTCGCCTGGCCACCGAGTTCCCTCACGTCAAGTGGCTGCTGATCGGAGACGACGGCCAGCACGACGAGTCGATCTACTCCGAGTTCATGGACGAGCACCCCGACTCGGTGGCCGGCGTCGCGATTCGGCGGCTGCTCCCGGCCGAGGCCGTGCTCGCCGGCGGCCGCGCGGGCCACGAACCGCACTCCGAAGACGTCGCCCCCTGGGTGAGCGCCGAAGACGGCGCGGGGCTGCGCGATCTGCTCGGCGAAGCCGGCATCCTCCGCTGACATGTCCACCTCACTCGCCCGGGCCGACTGGCTGGAGCGCGAGCGTGCCCACCAGGCGCGTGCGGACGCCCTCACCGCTGCCCACAGAGAGCGCTCTGCCCGCGACGAGAAGCACCCCGTGTGGGACTTCCTCTTCACGTACTACAGCTACAAGCCCGCTCAGCTGCGCCGCTGGCACCCGGGGGCAGGCGTCGAACTGCACGAGGCACCCGAGCGGCTGAGCTGGCGCTGGTACTCTCCGGGCGCCAGCGACGAGGGCGCCGTGCCCGACGCCGAACGGTTCGCGACCGACAAGGCCGACCTCGCCGGCCTCATCGAGCGGATGCTGCGCCGCACCGCCTCACGCCCGGGACAGTTCGGATGCTTCGGGCTGCACGAGTGGGCGATGGTCTATCGAGCAGACGAACACCGGCACGGCGTGCCTCTGCGACTGGGGCAGGCCGGCACCGACGCCGTCGTCGAGAATCACGACCTGCGGTGCACCCACTTCGATGCCTTCCGCTTCTTCACTCCCGACGCAGTGCCACGCAACCGCACCTCGCTGACCCGCGACGATCAGTCCCTGTTCGAGCAGCCCGGCTGCCTGCACGCCGGTATGGACCTCTACAAGTGGGCCCTGAAGCTCGGCCCCCTCGTCCCCGGGGAGCTGCTGCTCGACGCGTTCGAACTCGCCAGAGACATCAGGCTTCTCGATATGCAGGCCGCGCCCTACGACCTCTCCGATTGGCACGTCGTCCCCGTGCAGATCGAGACCGCCGAAGGCAAAGCCGAGTACGTGCGACAGCAGAGGGGCTTCGCCGAGCGAGGCGCCCGCCTGAGAGGCGAGCTGCTGCAGGCCTGGATCGGTTCGCCGCGGCCGGCCGCCGTCGGCGGCTGACCGGCCCACCAGCTCTCAGCCCGCCGGCTCGCAGTCCGGGCACGGCAGCCACTCCGCGCTCGCTGCCGTCGACTCCAGGCGGAGCGTCATGACCCGTGTCGCCGCATCGGCGAGACGGTCGGCGGACAGCGTTCCGTCACCTACGGCCGCGACGAGTCCGGTGGCGATCTGCCCTGCTGTGTCGGCGGTCGACCCCGCGATCATGAGCACGAGGTCGCTGCCCGCCGCGACGGCGGTGACCGCATTCGCGACCGGATCCGCATAAGCGGGGATGCCGGACGACTGCAGCATGCCGAGATCATCGGTGACGATCACTCCGTCGAAGCCGAGCTCCTCGCGTGCGATCTCATGCCAGCGTGCGGAGAGCGAGGCCGGGGCCGCGTCGACCGACGTGTAGGCGAGGTGCCCGAACATCAGCAGCGACGCCCCGGCGTCGACCCCTGCGAAGAACGGCACGGCGGCGTCAGTCGCGCGCCACTCCTCGAGCGTCTCGTCCGTGGTCGGTATGGCGTGGTGCGAGTCTCCCGGCGCCGCCCCGTGCCCGGGGAAGTGCTTGAGCGTCGAGGCGATGATCTGCTCCTGGGCCGCGGTGGCTGCGGCGACACGATCCGCGGACGATCTCGGATCCGTGCCGAGCGCTCTGCCGTAGATGAACGACGCCTCATCGGCGGTCACATCGGCGACCGTTCCGAAGTTGACGTTGATTCCCGCCTCGGCGACCAGTGACGCGCGGCCGGAGAAGGCCGCAGACGTGTCTGCGACCGGTCGCGCTGCGAGCGTGGTCGATGCGGCGTAGTCGTCTCGGGGCAGACGCGAGACGATCCCACCCTCCTGATCGATGGCGACGAGCGGCGGCAGCTCGGGATCGACCGTGAGCGACGCGGTGAGCGCCTCGAGCTCGGCATCGGTGGCGGGGATGTTCGCCCCCATCAGGATGAAGCCACCGAGACCCTGCGCCATGTACGTCTGC
>NZ_JAGGPD010000468.1 GCF_018613995.1 Microbacterium sp. ISL-103
GGGTCGTGCGCTCTGACCAGCTGAGCTACCCTGCCACACCGCGTCCGCATCGCAGATACGAACGCTGTGAGCCCCGAGTCAGGATTGAACTGACGACCCCTTCCTTACCATGGAAGTGCTCTGCCACTGAGCTATCGGGGCGTGCTGCCCCTCGCGGGGCAACCACACGAGAATACCATCACTGTGGCGTCCTCATGAAATCGAGGTGGTCAGTACGAGGTCCGACCTGCGTTCTCGCGCAGCCACGGCAGCGGGTCGATGGTGCCCCCGTTGACGATGATCTCGAAATGCAGGTGGGCGCCGTACGAGCGGCCCGTGTTTCCGGTGTGGCCGACGATGTCGCCGACCTTGACCGTCTGCCCTGCCTTGACCTGCAGCGAGCCGTACTGCATGTGCGAGTAGTGGCTCGTGATGACCTCGCCGGCGACCACGTGATCCATGCAGACCGTCACACCGTATGCGCCGCCCTGCTCGGTGGCGATGCGGACGACACCATCGGCGATCGCCTGGATCGGAGCGCCCTCGCCGGGCACGAAGTCGATGCCCTCGTGCAGACGACCCCAGCGCATGCCGTAGCCCGAGCTCATGCCGACGCCGACCTTGAAAGGCCACTGGATGGCCGCCTCAGGGTCGTTGGTGAAGACCTCGTTGGAGTAGTTGATGCCCTCTTCCGAGGCGACCTGGATCAGCGACACGGTCGAGAAGCTGTCGGAGCGCGCGAGCGACTCGTTCTTCACGTCGGACGAGGTGACGAACGCCTGGATCTCGTCGTCGTCGGTTCCGGCTGCCGCCGCACCGGACGCAGCAACGAGTGAGGTCGAAGAAAGGGAGGCGGAACCCTGAACGGCGGCGACGGCCTCGGCGGGCAGCGTCATGCCGACCGCGAGGAGGCCCGCAAGACTCATGACCCCGACCGTCGCGCCGACGGCGAGGAACTTGCGCGCCTGCGGGCGGCGACGGGCGGTGTGCTCGGCCGGAGCCTGCTCGGGTGCCTGCGGCTCGGAGTCGACCTTCGCCTCGGTGACCGTCGGCGTGCTGCCGGTGGAGACCGAACGGAAGGTGCGCGATGCCGTCGCGAATGCGTCGGCGTCGTCTCGGGCCTCGGTAGCCGACTCGACGGCCTCGGGAACGTCGACCGACTCGGTCTCGACGATCTCGTCCGCGTCGGAGGCGGCCGTGGCCGCGGCGACAGCGGTCGCCGCGATGAAGACCTCGGCGGTGTTCAGTCGCTGGCGGGCTGCCCGACGCGAGGTCGGGGAGTCCGAGACGGTGGGTACGGCTTCGGAGACGACTTCAGATGCTCCTGCCGCGGGGGCCACGAAGGCAGCAGTGCGGGGACGGCTGGACCGGCGCGTGGGCGCAGAGGCAGCCTGGGGATTCTCGAAGGGCAAAGCAGATTCTCTCGGGTTAAACGTGAAGCTCGGGGGCGCTTAGAACGATCATCGATTCGGGCCGATGAAAGTAACGATCGGATAAACCCTAGCCTGCTCCACCTGAGAATGCCATGAATCGGTCACGTTTCATTCTCGATGATCTGACGCAGTCGGGCGTGGACCTCGGTTCCACCGGCGATGAGCATGGGTCTCGACGACCTCGCGTCGGCGAACGAGACCACGCCACCCGCCTCGCTCACCAGCAGCGCTCCGGCCGCGTGATCCCAGTGCTTGAGGCCCCGTTCGAAGTAGCCGTCCAAGCGGCCGGCGGCGACGAAGGCGAGATCCAGCGACGCTGCACCGGCGCGGCGGAGATCGCGGGCGATGGTCATGACCTTGCGCACCGTGGCGAGATCTCCGTCATGCGTGGCCGGGTCGTACCCGAAGCCCGTCGCGAGAAGAGCACCGGCCGGCGTCTCCGTCGTGACCGACAGGCGACGGCCGCCGAGCCAGGCGCCGTGGCCTCGGGTCGCGGTGAAGAGCTCGTCGGATGCGGGCGCGTAGACGGCCGCGGCCAGCGCATCCCACTCCCCCGGTTCGGCGCGTCCTTGGACCGCGGCGATGCTGACCGCGTACGAGGGGATGCCGTAGGCGTAGTTCACCGTGCCGTCGATGGGATCGACGACCCAGGTGATGCCGGACTCCCCCTGTTCGGAATCCGATTCCTCGCCGAGGAACCCGTCGCCCGGTCGTACTGCGCGCAGCCGTTCTCGAATGAGCGCCTCGACCTCGCGATCGGCGTCGGTGACGATGTCTGCCAGAGAGGACTTCGTCGCGGCCAGGTGCACACCCTCCGCCCGCCGTACGCGAGCCAGGTCGCCTGCCTCGCGAGCGATCCGCAACGCGAGATCGGTGAGCTCGTGCTCCAGTTCCCTGCTCACTGCGGAGGACGCGGCGGGGCCGGCGGGTACGCGGACGGTGCGTCCGGCGCCTGTGGCACCGGCGGGACCCCCGGGTTCTGCGCATAAGGGTCGGGCGCGGGCGGGAACTGCTGTGCGACCGGGAACTGCTGCTGCGGTGCCGGAGCGGCAGGCAGACTCTGCTGCTGCTGCTGCGACGGATAGCCCGTGTAATAGGCGTTCCAGTCCGGCGATCCGTCGACGAGAGCCGGAAGCGGGGTGACGCCGTCAGCGTAGGTCGGCCATGACGGCGCTGCCGCAACGGTCTGCGCGGCGGAGGGTGCCTTCCGCGGTGCGAACAGCGCGTTCAGCAGCGGGATGAGGGTCGTGCCCACCGCTGCGAGGATCGTGAGCGCGACGACGATGCGCCAGTAGAGCTCGCCGTACTCGAAGGTGTTCGGGAACGTGAGGAAGAAGATCAGCATGCCCACGAGGCCGCCGAGGAACACGATCGTCGCGATGTAGATGATGCGCGTGAAGGTGGTGACGTGACGCTGCGCCGCCGGGGTGAACAGCCGCACGTGCAGCAGGGCGAGCTGCAGGATGCCGACGACCAGGATGAGCTGGAAGAAGCGCTCGGCTCCGGTGAAGTACTGGTCGTCTTCGGGGAGCCAGATCTTGACCGCGCCGACGAGCAGCGCGACGATCCAGGTGACCATGCTCGACAGCGCGAGCCAGTCCGGACGGTTCGGGGCGAGACCCGCCTCGAGGATCGCGATGCCGGCGAATGCGGCGAGCAGCAGGATGGTGAGGAAGGCACGGCCGATCAGACCGTCCTGGTCGCCGATCAGCACCCAGACGACGCAGACGAGCGCTGCGGCGATGAGTGCTCCGATCGCGATCCAGAGCGCCCCTCGGATGAGGAGGGACATGTTCTTCTTCTCGACCGGTGCAGGGGGCTGCGGGACGATCTCCGGCTGCGACATCGCGTTCCTCTCGTTGAGCGGCGTTGCGTTCATCCTTGCATGCGACGTCGCGCGACTCGCATCGATCGTGCGATCCGTGCAGACATCGCCCTCTATGTCGAGGGTCTCAGCCCCGTCGCGCCGATGCCGCGGCGAAGGCGGCGACACGCGCCTGTGCGTCGGCGGTCGCCAGGGACGCGCCGATCGAGCGTGCCTCTTCGCTGAGCTGCTCCTCGAACGTGCGCTCGGGTTGCGAGCGCACGAGGCGCTTCGCGTTGCCGTACGCCACGGCCGCCCCGGCGAGCCAGAAGCGTGCGATCTCCTCTGCGCGGGCGCGCACCAGATCGGCCTCCTGCGCCGGGTCCTCCGCATCGACGGCTTCTGCGACGAGCCCCCATTCCACGGCCTCGGCGGCGCTGAGAAGCCGATCCTGCAGCACGAGCTGCAGTGCGCGGCGCTGGCCGACCGCACGAGCGAGCTGCGCCGACACCGAGAGATCAGGAGTGAGTCCGATGTTCGCATAGAGACTGCCGAGACGAGAGCGTGAGCCGACGACGGCGTAGTCGCTGCTGAGAAGAATGCCGAGTCCGCCACCGGCGGTGGTGCCATGAGCTGCCGCGACCACGGGCAGAGCGGATTCGGTCAGAGAGCGGATGCCGGTGTTGATGACCTCGGCCAGAGACGTGATCTCCGCACCGGAACCCATCGTCGTCGCCATCTCGATCACGTCGCCGCCTGCGCAGAAGGCCGGACCCGCTGCATCGATCAGGATCGCCTTCACATCTGGACGCGAGGTCGCCTCGGCTGTCGCATCCCGCCAGGCATGGGCGAGATCGGCGTTGAACGCGTTGAGTCGCGCCGGGCGGTTCAGCGTCAGCCGAGCGAGCCCCTCATCGACGGCGAACAGGATGGCATCGTTCATGGCTTCTCCTTCGAGCGCAGGACGTATGCGACCAGGCTAACGGCGATCAGCGCTGCTGCCGCACCCTCTCGACGAAAGCCTCCATCCGCCGCCTCGTGCCGTCGAGACGGAGGTCGACCTGCCCTGCGGCGAGGATCTCATTGGGAGCGAGCGGAGGCGCGAGCCTCACGCTCTCGTGGCAGGAGAGATCGGTGCAGACGTAGGTGCCGATGGAGTCGCCGCGCGCGCCGGCCTCACCTGCGAGCCGTGCCGAGAAGAGCGCGACCTGGTTGCCCGGCTGCATCGTGTGGCAGATGTTGCACATGCCGGAACGACCGCGCCCCGGGTCGGAGACGCGGAGCACCACGCCGGAGATCCGCCCGTCGTGCTGGGTGAGCACATATCCGCGGCGCCCTGCGCTCGGGTCGCGCCAGGCGAAGAAGTCGAGATAGTCCCAGTCGATCAGGACGAAGTCGTGTGGCATCTCCATGACGCGCAGTTCGTCTGCATCCGCATTGACGAAGGAGGCACGGACGTCTTCTTCGGTGAGCGCTCGCATTCGTCCAGTCTATGAAGCTCTCGGCCCTCGACGCCCGACTCGTCACCGTCGCGCTCGTCGTCACCGAGACCCGGGGTGGGTTCCGGGTTGAGATACGGGGCGCCGGACTATTCGGCGGCTCGCTGCATGGCCTCATCAGCTTCGGTGACGATGCTGCGCATGGCGACCGCGGCCGCCTCCGCGTCGCCGTTCGCGATGGCGAACGCCACGTCACGATGCCACTGCACCGCGCTCTGGTTGGCGACATGGGGCATGAGGTGGTGCCGCGTCCGGCCTCTCAGCACAGCCTCCACCGTGCCGCCGAGAGCAGCGAGCATGCCGTTTCCCGAGGCGTCGAGGAGCAACCGATGGAATCGGATGTCAGCCGAGAGGTACTGCTCGCGATCCGCCTCGTGGTCTTCCTGCGCCATCGCGACGACGAGAGAGAGCAGCTCGACCTTCTGCTCCGAGGTCGCTGCGACCGCAGCGAGGCGAGCCGCGAGCGGTTCGATGACGGAACGCAGCTGGCTGAGTTCGCGGAGTTGCTCGTCGCGGCCCGGGCCGGCGAGCCGCCAGGCGATCACCTCGGGCGCGTAGACGTTCCAGTCGGATCGCGGGCGCACCTCGACTCCCGACTTGCGGCGCACCCAGACGAGTCCGAACGACTCGAGCACGCGCACGGCTTCTCGGGCAGCCGAGCGGGACACCCCCCTCTGCTGCGCGAGCTCCACCGTGAGCATCCGCGAGCCCGGACGATGCTGACCGTCGACGATCGCCCGCCCGAGCTCGGCGACGAGCGAGTCGTGGACGGGGCTTGCAGCGCCGGGAGCGGTCATACCTCGAGTATGCACGCAGCAGCTCGATCACGTGGGGCGTGTACGAGCTATGTTTCCGTTATGTTGCGCATGACATGGTATGCGTGCTTATTATGTACGGCATAAGGACGTAGACCACGCCCGGATCAAGGAAGCTCATGGCACTCTTCACCCCCGCCGCCGACGCGCTCATGACGGCGGCCACCGACACCCCGGCCGCCGCTCAGCCCGCCGGCCAGCTCATCGCCGCCGCCGTGATCGGCATCGCGATCATCATCGTCCTGATCACCTGGGTGAAGCTGCATCCCTTCCTGTCGCTCACGATCGGCGCCCTCGCCACCGGTGCGATCGCCGGCATGGACATCTCGGCATCCGTCACCAGCTTCTCGACCGGATTCGGCACGACCATGGGTGGCGTCGGAATCCTGATCGCACTCGGTGCGATCTACGGCAAGCTACTCGCCGACTCGGGCGGAGCCGACCGCATCGTCGACACGCTCGTCAGCCGCGCGAGCGCGCGTTCGCTGCCCTGGGTCATGGGACTCATCGGCGCCGTCATCGGCCTGCCGATGTTCTTCGAGGTCGGCCTCGTTCTGCTCGTTCCGGTGATCATCCTCGTCGCACGCCGGTCGGGTGCCCCGCTCATGCGCATCGCGATCCCCACACTCGCCGGCCTCTCGGCGATGCACGGTCTCGTACCACCGCACCCGGGCCCGCTGGCGGCGATCGACGCGCTCGGCGCCAACCTCGGCCTGACCCTCGCCTTCGGTGTCATCGTCGCGATCCCTGCCGTGATCATCTCGGGTCCTCTGTTCGCGCGCTTCGCCGAGCGCTGGGTCGACGTTCCCGTGCCTGAGCTGTTCGTGACAGAAGAGGACGAGGGCGTCGAGCAGCGTCGCCGCCCGTCGTTCGGCGCCACGCTCTTCAGCATCCTGCTGCCGGTATTCCTCATGCTCGCCAAGGCCGTCGCCGACATCTCGGCCGCAGGCTCGGACGCACCGTGGAAGCTCGCACTCGACTTCCTCGGCACCCCTGTCATCGCGCTGCTTATCGCCGTTCTGGCCGGCTTCTTCATCCTCGGCCGCGGTGCGGGCTTCGACCGCACGAAGATCAACGACATCGTGGGATCGTCACTCGGCCCGATCGCCGGCATCCTGCTGATCGTCGGCGCCGGCGGCGGTTTCAAGCAGGTCCTGGTCGACACCGGCATCGGCGACGTCATCGCGCAGTTCGTGTCGGGCTCGTCCGTGTCGGTGCTGATCCTCGCGTGGCTGGTGGCCGTCGTCATCCGCATCGCCACGGGATCTGCGACCGTCGCGACCATCACCGCCGCCGGAATCCTGCAGCCGCTCACCGAGACGCTCGACTCCCCCATGGTCGCGCTCCTCGTGCTCGCGATCGGTTCGGGCTCGGTGTTCCTGTCGCACGTGAACGACGCGGGCTTCTGGTTGATCAAGGAGTACTTCGGCCTCAGCATCCCGCAGACGCTGAAGTCGTGGACGGTACTCGAATGCCTCATCTCGGTCACCGGCCTCGCCGGGGTCCTCGTCCTGAGCCTGTTCGTCTGAGCCGGCCATGATGTCCGTCAACGCACCCGTCCTGGTCTTCATGGGCGTCGCGAGCACCGGCAAGTCGACTGTCGCGGCCATGCTCGCCGGCCGCCTCGGCTGGGCGTTCGAAGAGGGCGACGACCTGCACCCCGAGGCGAACGTCGCCAAGATGGCAGCGGGCCACGCCCTCACAGACGAAGACCGCTGGCCGTGGCTCGACCTCATCGCCGAGTGGATCGACGAACGCATCGAGGCCGGCGAGCCGGGCATCGTCACGTGCTCTGCGCTGAAGCGCAGCTACCGCGACGTGCTGCGCCGCGATGCGGTCACCTTCGTGCACTTCGCAGGCGAGCGGCAGCACATCCCCGACCGGATGCTGCGACGAGAAGGGCACTTCATGCCGACGACGCTGCTCGACTCCCAGTTCGCGACGCTGGAAGCGCTCGAAGACGACGAGAGGTCGATCGAGATCGACATCGCTCTGACTCCCGCCGAGCAGGCGGCGCAGATCGCCTCACGGCTGCGCCTGCATCCCGACTACTGAGAGAGCCGTCGGGCGGAGAGATCGCGGTTCCGGTCGATCCCGACCGATACGCCGCACCCCCGATGAGGGGTGATCAACCGAGCTCCCCCGACCCGTAGGGCCGGATCGGCTGCTGACGCTGGAACGCGTACTCCCCGCCCTGTCGGCCTCCGAAGGGGCGGCCATGGTCGGCGAACTCCTCGCGGTAGTAGGCCAGTCGCCACGGGCCGATCTCGATGCGCGAACCCGTTCGCAGGATCCTGGCGTCGTCTTTGCTGTGCGGCAGATTCGGACGCCCTCCGCCGGTCGCGGCGAACGAGTAGAGGACGTACTCGTCATCCTCGTTGTGACGGATCTCGGCATGCAGGGTCTCGAGCCCCTCGAGCTGCAGGTCGACCCCTGACCCCGAACCGATCGTCGTGCGTCCGGGCAGGAGGTCGAACTCCCGCGGCCTGCTGTTGTTCCAGTCGCCGGATCCGACGGCGAAGATCAGACGAGGACGCCCCGACCCCGGGATGTAGTGGGTCGTCGTCACGCGTCGTCGGACTCCCCTGGCCAGAGTGGGGAGGAGCGGGAAGATCGTCGGGGGAGGAACGCGGAGCTGGAGGCTTCTCCCCCGTTCGCGGTGCTGCACCTCGGAGAGGAGGGCGCTGAGCCGGCCGAGCTTGATGTGGGGAGAACCGGCGATCGTCCGACCGACCGGGCCGGACTTCACGTCGCCGAGCTGCACGAGAGTTCCCTTCGGCCCTTCCACCCGCACACGGATGCCACGCCGCGCGAGGGCGTCAGCGAGAGGCACGAGATTCACGAGATCGTGACGACTCACCGCTCCGAGGTGGTGGGTGTCTTCGAAAGGGATCACGACCTCTTGACCGGCCGCGCGAACGGTGAACGGCGTGGGCGTGTCGTCATCCGGGCCGAGCTGCTCGACCCGCAGATCGATGTCGAGACGGATCATCGGCGTGGTTCCCGCTCAGACCGCGTGCGGTTCGCCCGATGCGCTGTCACTGGTCGTGACCCGCAGGGTGCCGTTGAACTTCCAGGTGGCACGAGGGGCGTCCGGCCCGATATCCCTGGGCACCTCGACGGTCATGTCGTCGAACGTGGAGTTCACAGCAGCGCCTCGACCGGGCAGGTATGCCCACATCTCCCGCCCGAGATCGGTCCAGTCGGTGATCGACGCGCCGCTGGGCCCGTCAGCCGAGGTGAACAGCTCCGAGGGTTCGTTCGTGTCACTCATGGGATGCTCCTTCGCAACGGCCACGTCTTGTGTGTGTT
>NZ_JAGGPD010000469.1 GCF_018613995.1 Microbacterium sp. ISL-103
ACCTCGCCGTCCTGAGTCTCAAGCACCGCGCACTGCTCGCGTTGAGCCCGATCTGCGCCGCCGTGTTCGGCGGGCTCGCTCTGACGAACCTCAAGCAGGCGCTCATCCCCTCGCTCGAGCTGCCGAACCTGATGGTCATGACGACCTACCCCGGCGCCTCGCCCGAGGTCGTCGAGAACGACGTCTCGACACCCATCGAGTCGGCGATCCAGGGGGTGCCGGGGCTCGCGGGCCCCACCGCGACGAGCACGACGAACGCCTCGATCGTGCAGGCGACCTTCGCCTACGGCACCAACCTCGCGACCGCCGAGCAGAAGATCCAGCAGGCGATCAACCGCATCGTGTCGCAGCTGCCCGATGACGTCAGCCCGCAGGTGCTGACGGTGTCGATCGACGACTTCCCGGTGATCCAGGTCGCCGTGACCGGCTTCGACGACGCCGAGAACGCCCAGGCCGAGCTGACGAACGTCGCCATCCCCGAACTCGAAGACGTCGACGGCGTGAACGCGGCGGAGATCATCGGCGGCGTCGGCCAGCGCATCACGATCACGCCCGATGTCGCCAAGCTCGCGGAAGCGGGCCAGAGCACGCAGGCGATCAGCACGGCGCTGCAGCAGAACGGCACGCTCTTCCCCGGCGGCGACATCACCGAAGACGGACAGACGCTCACCGTGCAGACGGGTGCGAAGATCACGTCGGTCGACGAGATCGCCGCCCTTCCGCTGGTCGGCAGCGATCAGACCGTCGGCGACGTCGCGACGGTCGTGCAGGAGACCGACCCGGTCTCGTCGATCTCGCGCGTCGACGGCCAGGATGCCCTGTCGATCTCGATCACCAAGCTTCCCGCCGCCAACACCGTCGAGGTGTCGGAGGGCGTCGTCGCGGCGCTGGACACGCTGGAGGAGGCGTTCCCCGACGCGAAGTTCACGATCATCTTCGACCAGGCGCCGTTCATCGTGCAGTCCATCGAGACGCTCGCGACCGAGGGTCTGCTCGGACTCGTCTTCGCCGTGATCGTCATCCTCGTGTTCCTGATGTCGATCCGCTCGACCCTGGTCACCGCGATCTCGATCCCGACCAGCGTGCTGATCACCTTCATCGGCCTGCAGGCCTTCGGCTACTCGCTCAACATCCTCACCCTCGGTGCGCTCACGATCGCGATCGGACGAGTGGTCGATGACTCGATCGTCGTGATCGAGAACATCAAGAGGCATTACGTGGGCGACGCCGACAAGGGCGATGCGATCCGTCTGGCCGTGCGCGAGGTGGCGATGGCGGTGACCTCGTCGACCATCACCACGGTCGCGGTGTTCCTGCCCATCGTGTTCGTCGGCGACATGGTCGGAGAGCTGTTCCGGCCGTTCGCGATGACGGTGTCGATCGCGATGGTCGCCTCGCTGCTGGTGTCTCTGACGATCGTGCCGGTGCTGGCCTACTGGTTCCTGCGCCCCGGCAAGCCGCTGCTCGACGAGAACGGCGTGCAGATCGACCCGGAGCACCCGGATGCTCCGCCGACGCGCCTGCAGAGCTCGTACCGACCGATCCTCGGATGGACGCTGAAGCACTCGGGCCTCACCGTCGTGCTCGCCGTCGTGGTGCTCGGTGCCACGCTCGCCGCCGCACCGCTGATGAAGATCAACTTCCTCAGCGACTCGGGTCAGAACACCATGACCGTCACGCAGGACCTCGGGCCGACCGCGAGCCTGGAGACCAAGTCGGAAGCGGCGATCGCCGTCGAGGACGCCCTGCTCGACATCGACGGCGTCACCCATGTGCAGGCCTCGATCGGCTCGAGCGGATCCGCCCTGCGCGATGCGTTCTCGGGTGGTGCCGGAGTCACGTACTCGGTGCTGACCGACAGCGATGCCGACCAGGAGAAGCTGCGCGCCGACGTGCAGAGCGCGATCGAAGACCTCACCGACGTCGGAGAGGTGTCGGTCGCGGCATCCGCCGGCCTCGGCTCGAGCGACATCGAGATCACGGTCTCGGCGTCGAACGCCGAAGACCTGCAGACTGCGACGACAGCCGTCGTCGACGAGCTCGACGGACGCGACGGCATCGGACAGGTCACCGACAACCTCGCCGCGGCGCTGCCGTACCTGGCCGTGGTCGTCGACCGCGACGCCGCCGCGCAGCGGGGCCTGTCTGAGGTGGCCGTCGGCTCGATCGTCTCGAACACGATGCGCCCGCAGCAGGTGGGCACCGTCGAGATCGACGACACCGCTCTGACCATCTACCTCGCGTCGGCCGAGCCGCCCGCGACCGCCCAGGCGCTGCGCGAGCTCGCCATCCCGACCGCGACCGGCGTCGTGCAGCTGCAGGACATCGCGACGGTCGAGGAGCGCAACGGCCCGACCTCCATCACCACCGAGCAGGGACGCCGCACCGCGACGATCACCGTGCCCCCGGCATCCGACAACCTCGCCGTGGCGAGCCAGTCGGTCACCGACGCGCTCGCAGCGGTCGACCTGCCCGACGGCGCCTCGGCCGAGGTCGGCGGCGTCGCCTCGCAGCAGGCCGACTCGTTCTCGCAGCTCGGACTCGCGATGCTCGCAGCGATCCTGATCGTCTACGTCGTGATGGTCGCGACCTTCAAGTCGCTGCGTCAGCCGCTGCTGCTGCTCGTCTCGGTGCCGTTCGCGGCGACCGGTGCGATCCTGCTGCAGATCGCCACGGGTGTGCCGCTCGGCGTCGCGTCGCTGATCGGTGTGCTGATGCTGATCGGCATCGTGGTGACGAACGCGATCGTGCTCATCGACCTCGTGAACCAATACCGCGAGAAGGGGCTGTCGACCATCGACGCGGTGAAGGCCGGTGGAGAGAAGCGTCTGCGACCCATTCTCATGACGGCACTCGCGACGATCCTCGCGCTGACGCCGATGGCGCTCGGCATCACGGGGCACGGCGGGTTCATCTCGCAGCCGCTCGCGATCGTCGTGATCGGCGGACTGCTCTCGTCGACCGTGCTGACGCTGATCGTACTGCCGACGCTGTACAACCTCGTCGAGGGGGCGAAAGAGCGACGTCAGGCCCGCAGGGCCGGATCCGGCGACGACGGATCGACGCCGGCCGACGGCGGCGAGCCGTCTGACGGACCTGCCCCTGCGGACGGACTGGCCTTGGCTGGCGCTGGTGCGGGAGCCGGTTCCGCCGGTCTGCCGCACGCGCCGCAGCTGACCCGTCGGGAGCTGCGTGAGCGGGGCGAGTAGCAGCCCTCCGGTGTTCCGTTCTCCGCATGACTGAGCCCGATGCCCGCTCGGAATCGTTTCCCGGGCGGGCATCGGCCGTTTCCTGCTGAGTTGTGCACGCAGGCCGCGCCAGAACTCCGGAGAACCCGTGCGCGCTCGGCTCGAAACGTTCCGAGGGTCCGAATTCGGCTCGGCCGTCCGGAGTCATGGAGCGCGCGGGGCCGTGCTCAGTCGAGCGTGATGCCCCACTCGAGGGTCCAGGTCTCGCCGGGGGCGAGGCGCCGCAGGCCGACGCCGCTGTTCAGTGCATCGGCGGGCGCGGTCATGGGCTCGATCGCCACCGCGAGCGACTGCCCCGGGTACTTGTCGGTCGTATAGACCTGCACGTAGTCGAAGCCCGCGCCCTGCCCGAGGGTGAGG
>NZ_JAGGPD010000470.1 GCF_018613995.1 Microbacterium sp. ISL-103
GACGGGCGCGCGGCCCCCCGGCGTTGGAACGGCGCGTTCATGACCTGGAACAGGTAGCGGACGATCAGCAGCGTGCCCCATACGGCGAGGGTGATCAGCACCAGTCGGCCGATGGCGGCCGCCGAGATCTCGTGCGCGACGAACTGCACCTCGAGCCCGATCAGCACGAAGAGCGCCCCGTTGAGCAGGAAGACCCCGAACGGCCAGGCCGCGGCGACCTGGCGTCGAGACGAGGCGGTCGTCACCCGCGGCGACACGTAGGCGACGATGAGACCCGCCACCACCACGGCGAGGACGCCGGAGGCGTGCGCGATCTCGGCCAGAAGGAAGGCCGAGAACGGGATCAGCAGCAGTGTGACGTTGATCACGGTCGTCGACGAGGTGCGCCGCAGCAGCAGATAGCCGAGTGCCGCGATCACCACACCCGCGGCGATGCCGCCGATGTACGAGACGAGCACCGACATGGTCACCGACAGCGGCGTCACGTTGCCGCCGAGAGCGAGCGAGATCGCGATGGCGTAGAGCACCAGCGCGGTGCCGTCGTTCGTCAGGCTCTCCGCCTTGAGCTTCATGAACATGCGCCGCGGCAGGAGTCTGCCGAGGGCGGCCACTGCGGTCGCATCCGGCGGGGCCACGGCTGCACCCAGGATCAGAGCGGTCTCCCACGGCATCCCGAACAGCAGCCCGATGCCGGCGACGGCGAAGGCGGATGCCACGACGAGCAGCGTGCTCATGGGCAGGATGTAGCGGAAGTCACGTCTGATCGAGCGCAGCGACGTGGTCAGGCTCTCCCAGAACAGCATCACCGGCAGGAACAGCAGCAGCACGGTCTCGGGCGGCAGCTGGATCTCGCGCAGCTGCGGCACGAAGCCCAGCAGCAGACCGAGGATCACGAGCACGAGCGGCAATGCGAGCCGCACGCGCGGCGCCAGCAACGTGCCCACGAGGATCGTGAGTCCGATCAGGACGGTGACCTCGAGTCCTTCCATCCGAACCTCCCGGGTACCGCAGGATCAAGCTGTGCGATCCCGGCTGGCATCGAACCCCGCCCAGAGCACAGCGCATTCGACTGCCACCGTATTCCCGCGAGGCCCGAAGAGCCAGAGGGGTCGGGTCAGTCGAGCTCTTCCGTCAGCTCGAACCAGCGCAGTTCGAGCTCTTCGATCTCGGCCTGCTGATCGTTGATCGCCTTCATCTTGTCGCCGAGGCCGGCGAAGTCGGCCTGGTCATGATCCGCGAGCGCCTGCTTCGACCTGTCGACCTGCTGGGTCAGCTTCTGGATGCGTCGCTCGAGAGAGGCGACCTCCTTCTGCGCTGAGCGGAGCGCTGCACCCTCGAGGCCCGGCGCCTTCTTCGCTGTGTTGACGGCGGTCTGCGACTTGCCGGGCGCAGAGGTCTGCAGCTGGCGAAGACGCAGGTACTCGTCGACGCCGCCCGGCAGGTGACGCAGGTGACCGTCGAGGATCGCGAACTGCTGATCGGTCACGCGCTCGAGGAAGTACCGGTCGTGGCTGACCACGAGCAGGGTTCCCGACCACGAGTCGAGCAGGTCTTCGATCGCCGCGAGCATGTCGGTGTCGAGGTCGTTGGTCGGCTCGTCGAGGATCAGTACGTCGGGCTGGTCGAGAAGCACGAGCAGCAGCTGCAGTCGGCGCTGCTGACCTCCCGAGAGATCCTTCACGGGGGTGGAGAACTGCGCGGAATCGAAGCCGAGCCGCTCGAGCAGCTGCCCGGGCGTGAGCTCCTGCGCCTTCGAGCCTGCGCCCATCGTGTACGAGGTGCGCAACCGCGAGATCACGACGCGCACCGGCTCGCGCCGCACGTCCTCGAGTTCGTCGAGGCGCTGCGTGAGCGTCTTGACCTTGACGGTCGTGCCGCGCTTCACGCGGCCCACGGTGGGCTCGATCGTGCCCGAGATGAGTCCGAGCAGCGTCGACTTTCCTGCGCCGTTCACGCCCAGGATGCCGGTGCGCTCGCCCGGTGCGATGCGCCATTCGACGTCGCGCAGCACCTCGCGGGTGCCGCCGTCGACGGTCGGGTAGGTGACCCCCACGTCGAGCAGGTCGACGACGTCCTTGCCGAGGCGCGAGACCGCGAGCGACTGCAGCGAGACCTTGTCGCGGATCTCCGGCACGTCGGCGATGAGCTCGTTGGCCGCATCGATGCGGAACTTCGGCTTCGCCGTTCGTGCCGGCGCTCCCCGACGGAGCCACGCGAGCTCCTTCTTGGCGAGGTTCTGCCGCTTGGCCTCGGTGGCCGCAGCCATCCGATCGCGCTCGACGCGCTGCAGGATGTACGCCGCGTATCCGCCCTCGAAGGGCTCGACGATGCGGTCGTGCACCTCCCACGTCTCGGTGCAGATCTCGTCGAGGAACCACCGGTCGTGTGTCACGACCATGAGGGCTCCCGAGTTCGTCGCCCACCGCTTCTTCAGATGCCCGGCAAGCCACGTGATCGCCTCGACGTCGAGGTGGTTGGTGGGCTCATCGAGGGCGATGACGTCCCAATCGCCCGCGAGCAGCTTGGCGAGGGAGACACGTCGGCGCTGACCACCGCTGAGAGAGCCGATCTCGGCATCCCACGGCAGGTCCTTGAGCAGTCCCTCGATCACGTCGCGGATACGCGGGTCGCCTGCCCACTCGTACTCCGGTGTGTCGCCGACGACCGCGGCGCTGATGGTGAGGTCGTCGCTGAGGGTGTCCGCCTGATCGAGAACGCCGATGGTCGTGCCGCCGCGCACGGTGACGCGTCCGGAGTTCGGCTCCTTGCGGCCGGCGAGCATGCCCATGAGGCTGGACTTGCCGTCGCCGTTGCGGCCGACGATGCCGATGCGGTCACCTTCTTCGATGCCGAGGGTCACGGAGTCGAAGACGACCCTCGTCGGATATTCGAGGTGGAGGGCTTCTGCCCCGAGAAGATGTGCCATGTCACCTCTCAGGGTAGTCGGGCACGCTGAGCGGCTCGGTCAGGCTAGTGCGGCGGCGACGACCGACTCATGCCGTGACTGCATCCGAGAGTCCCAGACACCGAGCAGTTCGAACGTCGCGATGCGGAAGACGAGAGCGCGGATCAGATGCTGACGCCCCTCGCTCCTGCCACCTGCGAGCCGGATCATCTCGGCGGGCTCGAGGCCGTGCCAGCAGGCGGCATCGGCGAGGACGATCGCATCGGCGAATCCGACCGGTCGCCAGTACGGCGCCCAGTCGATGATCACCGGCGGATGCCCCGGGTCGAACATCACGTTGCCGAGGAGATCTCCGTGGATCACCTGTGATCGGTCGCCCACGGTGCGGAAGGCGCGGGCGAGTCGCTGCACAGCGGCATTGCAGGGCACCTCCTCCTCTTCCCACGCGATCCTGTCGGCTCGCGCCCACGGGTCGTCCGCGAGGTCGAGGAACGAGGGACGCTCGACGTCGACGAGCGCCCGGTGGAACGCTTCTCCCGCTCGGAGCACATCGTGCACGCGCGACTCGTCCGCGCGGCCCGAGAGCCACTGCCACGCCTCCCAGCCGTCGATCGACCAGGAGCCGCAGGCACAGATGATCGGCCGTGGCGTGCAGAAAGCAGCCGAGTGCGGGAGCTCCGCGAGGACGTTCGCCTTCCACAGCGTCTCGCCGTCGCCCGCTGAGGGACGCAGCACGATCTCTCCGGCCCGCCAGGTCAGGCCGCGTCCGCCAGGAAGGTTGTGGAGCTCCGCATGACGCTCGCTCTCGACTCCGAACTCAGCGAGGACCGAGCGGGAGGGAGGAGTCGCGGCCTGACACCTTCGTTACCTTTTCGTGATCATATCGATCGAGGAATACCTCGAATCTTCGTTCGAATGTCGGTGGCCCCTGGTCTACTTAAGGCATGACAGCACTGCTCGACGCGACCGACTCCCAGATGGCGACACTCGCCGATCTGGTCGCGTCGCTGGAGGCAGCGGAATCGACGCTGAGCAGCATGATGGCCGCCCGCGACGGGCTGCTCGCGATCGCCGGTCGGCTCGCTGTCGACATAGCGAAGCAGGGCGATCACCCTGATCGGGGAGACCATTCGATCAGGACGATCGCGGCTGAGATCGCCGCCTCGCAGCACGTTAGCGACCGGACGGTCGAACGCCGGATGATGGCCGCGGGGATGCTTGTCGACCTGTTCCCGAGCGTATGGGCGGCCCAGGGTGCCGGACGCATCAGCGCGGCACATTCGCGCGTCATCGCCGACGCGGGATCACACCTCGAATCAGCGAGCGATCGCGCGTCCTATGCCGCGATCATTCTGCCGCTGGCCGAGGTGGAGTCGCCGAACCGGCTGCGGGCCCTCGCTCGTCGGGTGGCGGAGAGGTTCGCTCCGACGACGGTGAGCGAGCGTCACCGAAAGGCTCGGTCTCAGCGTCGCGTGTGGATGACGGACGGCGAAGACGGCATGGCCGCCCTGCACACGCATGCTCCGGCCGCTCTGATCCACGGCATGTTCGACCGACTCTCGC
>NZ_JAGGPD010000471.1 GCF_018613995.1 Microbacterium sp. ISL-103
CAAGCCTGTCGTCGTCGACCCGACCGACGGCGCCGACCTGCACGTGGTCGCCACCGTGGGCGCGGTCGATGAGACCGCGACGCGGATCGACCTCAAGGTGACATTCGGCGAGACGACCGTCCTGGTCAAGGCGCAGCTGCGCATCGCCTCCTGATGGGCGGCGCTGTGGTGCACGAGGTCGAGCCGATCCGGCTCTCGACGCTGACGACGCTGCGCACCGGGGGCGCCCCCGAGCGGATGCTCGAGGCGTCGACCACCGCCGAGCTCGTCGATGCTCTGACCGATGTCTGGTCTCGCGGCGACGAATGGTTCGTGCTGGGCGGCGGGTCGAACCTCTTCATCGGCGATGACGAGTTCGAGGGCACGGTCATCCGCATCCTCACGCGGGGGATCGAGGAGCTTCCGTCGCCGCATGACGGCCGCATCCGGCTGCGCGTGCAGGCCGGGCACGGCTGGGACGAACTGGTCGCCTACGCCGTCGAGCGCGGCTACGCCGGACTCGAGGCCATGAGCGGCATCCCCGGCACCGTCGGCGCCTCGCCCGTGCAGAACATCGGAGCCTACGGCCAGGAGATCCAGGAGACGCTGGTCGAGGTCGAGCTGATCGACGAGGCCACCCACGAGATCTCCGTGGTGCCCGCATCCGAGCTCGGACTCGGATTCCGCACCTCGGTGCTCAAGCACCACTACGGCGGCGTGCCGCTGCGCCGCGCCGTGATCCTGTCGGTGACCGTCGATCTCGTGGTCGCCGGCGAGCGGGTCGTCCGCGGCGAGCAGCTGCGCCGCGCACTCGGACTCGAGTCCGATGCGCCCGTGCCGCTCGCGTGGGTTCGCGAGCGCATCCTTGCGACCCGGGCCTCGAAGGGCATGCTGCTCGATGAGAACGACCCCGACACGCATGGCGTCGGCTCGTTCTTCCAGAACGCGATCGTCCCCGACGTCGCGGCCCGTGCTCTGCCACCCGAATGCCCGCGTTGGCCGGTGACGCCCGACCTCGATGCCGTGACCGTGATCCCGCTCGCCTCGTACGACGGGTTCGTGCCGCCCGTGAAGCCCGAGGCGCCCGACGTCAAGGTGAGCGCCGCCTGGCTGATCGAGCAGGCGGGCATCCGCAAGGGATTC
>NZ_JAGGPD010000472.1 GCF_018613995.1 Microbacterium sp. ISL-103
CGGGCACCGGCGCGCAGCGCGACATCGCCCGGCAGCAGGATGTCGGGATCGCCGAGCACGCGCATCCGCACGTAGTCGGCCGTCCAGGGCCCGATTCCCGGCATCGCCAGGAGCGCTGCCCGCTGCTCGACCCCGTCGTCGCCGACGGTGAGCCGCAGAGAGTCGTCTGCGAGTGCCGAGGCCGCACCCACGATCGCGCGGATGCGTGCCCCCGGTCCGCGAAGGACGTCGACCCCGTGCTCGGCGATCGCCGACATGGTCGGGAAGAGAAGCCCCTGCTCGGTGCGCTCCCCCAGCGCCTCGGTCAGGGCGGTGAGGGCTGTGCGAGCGGCGACGACGGTGATCTGCTGACCGACCATCGCCCGAATGAGCATCTCGTGCGGGTCGGCAGACCCCGGCACACGGATGCCGGGGGTGCGGGCGACCAGCGGCGCGAGTTCGGGATGCGCCGAGAGCGCCTGATCCACGGCCGCAGGATCGGCGTCGAGGTCGAAGATGCGCCGCACCGTCGCGACCAGAGGGGCGAGGTCGCCGAGCCGGGCGACGCGGGCTCGCAGATGCAGGCGTTCGGATGCGTCGAGGCTCACCTCGAACCAGGCGGGCCCCCCTGCCATCCGCAGAGTGCGGGAGAACGACGTGGCTGTCGCCACCTCGGCCCCCGAGACCGCGCGCGCCGCCATCCATCGGAAGACGCCGGACGCATCGAGCGGACCCCGGTAGGGCAGCACGAGATCGATCGCGCCAGGAACAGCGGATGCCGGCAGGCGCCGTCTCGCCCTGAGCTCCCCCGGGGTGAGCCCGAACACCTCGCGGATCGTGTCGTTGCACTGCCGGATGCTGGCGAATCCGGCAGAGAATGCGACATCGGAGATGGGCATGTCGGTGCCGACGAGCAGCAGCCGCGCCGTGGGGGCACGATGCGCTCTCGCCAGCGCGAGCGGGCCGGCGCCGAGTTCTGTCGAGAGCAGGCGCGTGAGGTGGCGGGTCGAATACCCGAGGCGCACGGCGAGACCCGACACCCCTTCGCGCTCGACGACCCCCGAGGCGATCAGGCGCATCGCGCGCGCCGCCGCATCACTGCGCAGATCCCACGCGGGCGAGCCGGGCGCCGCCCCAGGAAGACAGCGTTTGCACGCGCGGAAGCCCGCCTCGTGGGCGGCGGCACTGGTGGGATAGAACGTCACGTTCTCGGGCTTGGGAGTGCGGGCGGGGCAGCTCGGGCGGCAGTAGATGCCCGTCGATCGCACCGCGGTGACGAACTGCCCGTCGAAGCGCGTGTCGCGCGCACTGATCGCGCGATAACGCTCGTCGAAGTCGGTCACGGGGAAGCTCATGCCTCCACTCTGCCACCGCCCTCCGACACCGGCTGGCGGAAATCGGACATCGCGGTGCGGGCCCGCGCACGCGCCGACCGCCCGACGACGAGACCCCCCGCGCCTTCCATGGCACGAGGGGTCTGGTCGAGTTCCGGCCCGAGGCCGTCGCGCTCAGTGGAAGAAGTGGCGCTCTCCGGTGAAGAACATCGTGACGCCGGCCTTGCGGGCCGCGTCCACGACCTCTTCATCGCGTACCGATCCGCCGGGCTGCACGATCGCGGTGACGCCCGCGTCGATCAGCACCTGCGCACCGTCGGCGAACGGGAAGAACGCGTCGGATGCGGCCACGGAACCTGCGGCACGCTCACCGGCGCGCTCGACCGCGAGGCGGCACGAGTCGACACGGTTGACCTGGCCCATGCCCACGCCGACGGTGGCGTTGTCCTTGGCCAGCACGATCGCGTTCGACTTCACCGCGCGGCAGGCCTTCCACGCGAAGATGAGGTTCTCCATCGCCTCGTCGCTGGGGCGCTCGCCCGAGACGAGCTCCCAGTTCTTCGCGACGGAGACGATGTCGTCGGGGAAGCGGTCGGCGTCCTGCAGCAGCAGACCACCCGAGACGAGGCGCACATCCATGCGCTCCTGCTGCCAGTCCTCCGGCAGCTGAAGCAGACGCAGGTTCTTCTTCGCCTTGAACACCTCGAGGGCTGCGGGCTCGAATGACGGGGCGACGATGACCTCGGTGAAGATGTCCTTGAGGTTCTCGGCCATCTGCAGGGTCACGGTGCCGTTCGCGGCGATCACCCCGCCGTACGCCGACACCGGATCGCACTCGTGCGCGCGCAGGTGGGCGCTGGCGATCGGGTCGAGGGCGTTGGGGGCGGTGGTCGCGATGCCGCACGGGTTCGCGTGCTTGATGATCGCGACGGCGGGCTTCACCATGTCGTAGGCGGCGCGCAGCGCGGCATCCGCGTCGACGTAGTTGTTGTACGACATCTCCTTGCCCTGCAGCTGGGTGGCCTGGGCGATGCCATGACCGCCGACGCGGGTGTAGATCGCGCCGCGCTGGTGCGAGTTCTCGCCGTATCGCAGCGTCGCCAGAAGCTCGGCCTGGATCGTCAGGTGGGTCGGCAGGTCGTCTCCGTCGCCGAGCGTGCCCTCGGCGAACCACGACGCGACGGCCGTGTCGTAGGTGGCCGTGTGGGCGAAGGCGCGAGCGGCGAGCTCACGACGCTGCGTCAGCGTGGTGCCGCCGGCGGCGATGGCCGAGATGATGCCCGGGTACGACTGCGGCGACACGACGATCGCGACGTTGGCGTGGTTCTTGGCTGCCGCGCGCACCATGGCGGGGCCGCCGATGTCGATCTGCTCGACGACGTCGTCGCCTTCCGCACCCGAGGCCACCGTCTCGACGAAGGGGTACAGGTTCACGACGACGAGCTCGAACGGCTCGATGTCGAGATCGGCGAGCTGACGCTCATGGTCTTCGAGGCGCAGATCCGCGAGCAGTCCGCCGTGGATCTTGGCATGCAGCGTCTTCACGCGGCCGTCGAGCACCTCGGCGACGCCCGGGACAGAGGCGACGTCGGTGACCTCGTAGCCGGCCTCGCGGATGGTCGCGGCGGTGGATCCGGTCGAGACGATCTGCACTCCTGCGTCGGCGAGCGCCTGGGCGAGCACGAGCAGATCGGTCTTGTCGCTCACCGAGACGAGCGCGCGGCGCACCGGGACGGTGTCGCGATCGCGGTACAGCGAGTGGTCGTGGCGGGGTCCGGCCATGATGGGCTCCTTCGTGCGAGGGGTGCGTGCGTGGATCGGTTCAGGGTGCAGAGGTGAGCGGCAGCTCGCCGGTCGCGATGCGGCGCACCACGTCGATGAGCAGCCGGCGTTCGACGGGCTTGATGCGCTCGTGCAGGCTGTGCTCGGTGTCGGTCGCGAGCACAGGCACCCGCTCCTGGGCGAGGATCGGTCCGGTGTCCACTCCGTCGTCGACGACGATGACGCTCGCGCCCGTCTGGGTGACGCCGGCGACGAGGGCGTCGCGGACGCCATGGGCGCCGGGGAACTCCGGAAGGTATGCGGGATGCGTGTTGATCAGGCGCGGCGACAGGGCCGCGACGAGGCCGGCAGGCAGCAGCCGCATCAGCCCGCTGAGCACGACCAGGTCGGCGTTCCAGACAGCCAGCTGGCGACCGAGCCCCCCGCCCCACGCCTCGCGGGACGCGTGCTCGTGCCACGGGACGGTGAAGCTGGGGATGCCGAACTCCTCTGCGGGCGCGAGACCGTCGGCCTCGCGATCGGCTCCGACGACCACCACCCGCGCGGGAAAATCGGGGTGGCGAGCGGCCTCGAGGAGGGCGCGAAGGTTCGAGCCGGTGCCCGAGATGAGAACGGCGACCGTGAGCACGCGCCCAGTCTACCGGGGCGGACGACGAGCACCGACCCGCGTGTCAGGCGAGGGGATCCGAGGGGTCGCGCTTCGGAAGTCGGAAGTCGTCGACCGGCTCGGTGACGTACGGAAGAGCGTCGCCGGGGCGAGAGGGCACGGTCGCCGCCTCGTGCGCGCGAGTCTCGACGGAGCGGTCCGACGCCGTCATCTCGGCGATCCAGCGGTCGGTGCGCTCCTCTGCCAGCTCGTCGCGGTGACGGGGCGACAGCAGCAGGATCGCCGCGCCGAGAAGCACCTCTCCGCCGAGCGACAGCGCGAACGGCAGCACACCGGGTCCGGCTTCGGCCAGGCGGCCGGGCCCCATCGATCCGCCGGCGAGCAGGGCTGCGACGGCGGCGACGGCGGCCGTCAGCAGGCCGATGCCTCCGGCGATCGCGGCACGCGGCGCGGCGCCCAGCGGCGTGCCCTCCCAGACGAGTCGGGATCGCACCGCCCATCCGGCGAAGGCACCCGCACCGATCGGCAGGATGATCACGACGAGCATCCAGATCGACGTGCTCTCGGGCAGGAGTCCGAGCACGGGGATTCCCGGGACCACGCCGAGCTGCGTGCCGGCCGGTGACACCGCTGTGCCGACGCCGACCGCGAAGCCGGGGCCGGCGAGCCAGGATGCCGCCCAGACGACGATCGTGGGCAGGTACGCGAGGTGTCCGAGGGTGATGACACCGGCTCCGAGCGCGTCGACGCGTGCGGCCTGGAACAGGGCGACGACCTCGCCACCGCGGATGAGCGTCATGAGGGCGACCGCGACGGCCGAGACCGCGGTGACCCCGACCACGGCGAACGCGGCGCCTCGTACGGCGGCGCTCGGCACCGGGCCCCAGTCGCCCCAGGAGTCGACGACATCGTGCACCCGGTCGAGGATCCCGCCGTCGCCGTCTTCCCAGGCGATGCGCACGGCGCCGCAGACGGCGCCGACCAGGTACACCGCGGTCGGGAGCAGGATCGCCGGCACGAGCGCCGCCTGAGCCGCGCCGAGGTGCGAGCTGAGCGCGACGGCCACCGCGATGATGCCGAACGTCACGGCCCCCGACAGCGCCCCGAGCAGCCAGGCCCCGGCGCGAGCGGCACGGGCTCCCGAGCGTGCGGCGAACAGCAGCGTGAAGAGCAGGAACGCCAGCGGGGTGACCGACAGCGTGAACGCGGCCGCAGCGGGCGCGATGCCCGTGGCGCGCAGCACCTCGGTCGAGACGTCGACGCTCAACGGCACGCCGTGGCCGAACTGCCAGAGCGTTCCGGTGAGCGGCCAGAGGGCACCCCAGTCGGCTGTGACGCCGAACGAGAGCGTCCACAGCAGCGTCAGCGGCGCGAGAAGCACCACCAATCCGACTGCCGCGGCGATGGCGGCGTCGAAGGCGGCGAGGAGCGCGACGAGGAGGCGTTGCATATCGAATCGAGACTACGACGAGAACCCTGTCGTCGCCTGTGGGCGCGCGCTACTCGAGCGACACGATATCGTCTCCAGCGGAGGTTTCCCGATGACAACTGCCCCGTCCCCCACCCGCTCAGAGGCCGAACCCAAGAACGCCCTCGACCGCTTCTTCGAGATCAGCAGACGCGGATCCACGATCGGCACCGAGATCCGAGGGGGTCTGGTGACCTTCGTCACGATGGCCTACATCGTGATCCTCAACCCGATCATCCTGTCCGGATCGGCCGACGTCGCCGGCAACACACTGAACTTCAGCGCAGTCGGAGCCGCGACGGCACTGACCGCCGGCGTGATGACGATCCTGTTCGGTCTCATCACCCGCCTGCCGTTCGGCTTCGCCGCAGGCCTCGGCATCAACGCCTTCGTCGCGTTCTCCGTCGTGGGCCAGGTCACCTGGCCCGAGGCTATGGCGCTCGTGATGATCAACGGTCTCGTGATCGTCCTCCTCGCGGCGACCGGGCTGCGCAAGATGATCTTCGACGCCGTCCCGTTCCAGCTCAAGATCGCGATCACGGTCGGCATCGGCCTGTTCATCGCCTTCATCGGCTTCGTCAACTCCGGCTTCGTCACGGCCACCGGCAGCGCATCCCCTCCGGTGGGACTCGGAGTCGGCGGATCGGTAGCCACGGTTCCGACCGTGCTGTTCATCGCCACGCTGATCATCACCGGCATCCTGGTGGCCCGCAAAGTCAAGGGCGGCCTGCTCATCGGCCTCGTCTCGGGCACGGTGCTCGCGGTGATCGTCGAGGCGATCTGGCATCTCGGAGCAGCCGCCGACGGCAACGCGGGCGGCTGGGGACTCACCGTTCCCGCACTCACCGGATCGCCGTTCGGCCTGCCGGATCTGAGCCTCATCGGCGCGGTCGACTTCGGCTTCGACTTCAGCAAGGTCAGCCTGGTCGCGATCGTGATGATCGTCTTCACCCTGGTCTTCTCGAACTTCTTCGACGCCATGGGCACGATGACGGGTCTGGCCAAGGAAGCCGACCTCGCGAACGAGAACGGCGACTTCCCCCGCATCAAGTCGGCGCTCGTCGTCGAAGGTGTCGGTGCGATCATCGGCGGTGGAACGTCATCGTCGTCGAGCACCGTGTTCATCGAGTCCGGTGCCGGCATCGGAGAGGGCGCGCGCACCGGTTTCGCGAACCTCATCACCGGCGGCATGTTCCTGCTGGCGATGTTCCTCACCCCGCTCACCTCGATCGTGCCCACCGAGATCGCCGCCGCCGCGCTGGTGATCGTCGGCGCGATGATGATGGCCCAGATCAAGTACATCGACCTCACCGAGTTCAGCGTGCTGCTGCCGGTGTTCCTGACCGTCACCGTTATGCCGCTGACCTACTCGATCGCCAACGGCATCGGCGCGGGCTTCGTCAGCTGGGTGCTCGTGCAGGCGTTCTCCGGCAAAGCGAGGAAGATCAGCCCGCTGCTGTGGATCGTCGCAGCCGGGTTCGTGGTCTTCTTCGCCCGCGGCCCCATCGAGGCGCTCTTCGGCGTCGCCTGACCGCAGGTGTAAGCGAAGGGGCGGATGCTGATCAGCATCCGCCCCTTTTCGCTGTGCCGGCCACGACGCTGGGCATACCAAGACGACCCTGGGCATGCCAGGACACCCCGGGCATGAAAGAAGGCCCCGGAGTGGAGTCCAGGGCCTTCTCTTCGAGTATAGCGCTTAGAGCGACTCGACGATCTCGCGCATCAGGTCGGCGGTCTCGGACGGCGTCTTGCCGACCTTGACTCCGGCGGCCTCGAGGGCCTCCTTCTTCGCCTGAGCGGTTCCCGCAGAGCCCGAGACGATGGCGCCGGCGTGGCCCATGGTCTTGCCCTCGGGGGCGGTGAAGCCCGCGACGTAGCCGACGACCGGCTTCGTGACGTGCGCCTTGATGTACTCGGCCGCACGCTCTTCGGCGTCGCCGCCGATCTCGCCGATCATGACGATCGCCTTGGTCTCGGGGTCAGCCTCGAACGCGGCCAGCGCGTCGATGTGCGTCGTGCCGATGACCGGGTCGCCGCCGATGCCGATGGCGGTCGAGAAGCCGAGGTCGCGCAGCTCGAACATCATCTGGTAGGTCAGGGTGCCCGACTTCGACACGAGGCCGATGGGTCCCTTGCCCGTGATGTTGGCGGGCGTGATGCCCACGAGGGCCTCGCCGGGGGTGATGATGCCGGGGCAGTTCGGCCCGATGATGCGGGTCTTGTTGCCCTTGCTCTGCGCGTAGGCCCACGCCTCGGCCGAGTCGCCGACGGGAACGCCCTCGGTGATCACGACGAGCAGCGGGATCTCGGCGTCGACGGCCTCGATCATCGCGTCCTTCGTGAAGGCGCCCGGGACGAAGGCGATCGACACGTCGGCGCCGGTCTCCTTCATGGCCTCGGCCACGGAGGCGAAGACGGGCAGTTCGACGGCGTTGCCGTCCTTGTCGGTGTGCGCGACCGTGGTGCCGGCCTTGCGTGCGTTCACGCCGCCGACGACCTGGGTGCCGGCCTTCAGCATGAGTAACGTGTGCTTGGTGCCCTCGCCGCCGGTGATGCCCTGGACGATGACCTTGGAATCCTTGTTGAGGTAGATCGACATTTCTCTAGTCCTTGTGTCTCTCTGCGATCAGGCGTTGGCGAGTTCGGCGGCCTTGTCGGCGCCCTCGTCCATGGTGCTGGCGAGCGTGACGAGCGGGTGCGCGTACTCGGCGAGGATCGCGCGACCCTCGTCGACGCGGTTGCCGTCGAGGCGAACGACGAGCGGCTTGGAGGCAGCGCTGCCGAGGGTCTCGAGAGCGCCCTTGATGCCGTTGGCGACGGCATCGCATGCCGTGATGCCACCGAAGACGTTCACGAACACGCTCTTGACCTGCGGGTCGCCGAGGATGACGTCGAGGCCTGCGGCCATGACCTCGGCCGAGGCGCCGCCGCCGATGTCGAGGAAGTTCGCGGGCTTCACGCCGTGGTGGTTCGCACCGGCGTAGGCCACGACGTCGAGCGTCGACATGACGAGTCCTGCGCCGTTGCCGATGATGCCGACCTCGCCGTCGAGCTTCACGTAGTTCAGGCCGCTCTTCTTGGCCTTGGCCTCGAGCGGGTCGGCGGCGTCCTTGTCTTCGAGCGCCTCGTGCTCGGGGTGACGGATCTCGGAGGCGTTGTCGTCGAGCGTGACCTTGCCGTCGAGCGCGATGATGTCACCCTCTTCGGTGCGCACCAGCGGGTTGACCTCGACGAGAGTCGCGTCCTCGCCCTTGTAGACGTCGAAGAGCTTGACGAAGACGTCGGAGACCTTCTCGATGAGGTCCTCGGGGAAGTTGGCGGCGCGAGCGATCTCGACCGCCTTCTGCTTGTCGATGCCCGTCAGCGGGTTGACCTCGACGCGCGCGAGCGCCTCGGGACGCTCGACGGCGAGCTCTTCGATCTCCATGCCGCCCTCGACCGAGCAGAGGCTCAGGTACGAGCGGTTGGCGCGGTCGAGCAGCACGGAGAAGTAGAACTCCTCGGCGATGCGCGCACCCTGGGCGACCATGACGCGCTTGACGACGTGGCCCTTGATGTCGAGTCCGAGGATGGCCTTGGCCGCCTCGTATGCCTCGTCGGGGGTCTTCGCGACCTTGACGCCGCCGGCCTTGCCTCGACCACCGGTCTTGACCTGGGCCTTGACGACGACGACTCCGCCGATCTTCTCAGCGGCTGCCTTCACCTCCTCAGGGGTGTCGGCGACGATGCCGGCGAGAACCGGCACTCCGTACTTTTCGAAAACGTCTCGTGCCTGGTACTCGTACAGATCCACTGTGGTTCCTTCACTGGGCTGCTGTCTGGTAATTCTCTCGATGTCGAGACATCGACCAGTCGCCCAGCCTACTACCTCGTCCTGAGCGCCCCTGAGCGTCTCGAAGCGTCGGAGTCGGTGGCGTCGGGGCCGCGAGGTCCTAGGATTTCGCTATGCGAGACTTCCCCGATTCGCGCGACGCCGTCGTCGCCGCCGCCCTCGAGCTCTTCCAGACGCAGGGCTTCGATCAGACCTCGGTCGAGCAGATCGCCAAGGCGGCTGGTGTCTCGAGGTCCACGTTCTTCCGTCAGTTCGGCGGCAAGGAAGACGTGGTCTTCGCCGACCACGAGGTGCTCCTCGAGCGACTGCGCGAGTTCCTCGCCGAGGGGCACGACGACCCGTGGGGCGCGGTGTGCGCGGCATCCGAGTCGGTGTTCGCCCACTTCGCGCACGACCCCGAGCTCGCTCGACGGCGGTATCAGATCGTCCGGCAGGTGCCGGTGCTGCGCGAGCGGGAGATCATCACGGTATTCCGGTACGAACGACTCTTCGACGAGTACCTGCGCGGCGCCCTGCCCGGCGTCGATCCGCTGGATGCCGTCGGTTTCGCGGCCCTCGTCACCGCCGTGCACAATCACGTGCTGCGGCAGCTGCTGCGGGGCAAGAAGAAGGTTCCGCTGTCGACCCTGCAGTCGGCGCTCGGCGATGTGCGCCGTCGATACGGAGTGCCGTCGGAAGCGGCGACGGATGCCCCCGACGATGTCGTGGTGGCGGTCTTTCCCCGCTCCATGCCGGTGGCCGAGATCACACGCAGACTGCGCTCGCAGCTCGACTGACACCGCCGCGTAAGGCTCCGCCGGCCGGGGTCGTGGAACCGAGTTTCAGAGAGTACGATACTTGGTGCCACGAAGGAGTCCCCATGAGCACTGCAGCCTCCCCCTTCCCCGGCGAGCGCGTCTCGTCGTACGACATCACCGGACGACAGGACAGCGACTACTACGCCGTCTTCGCCGACATCCCCGCGCCCGATCGGGCCGCGTGGGACCGCGCGAAGGAGTACATCGACGAGGTCGGCCCTCAGATGGCGGATGCCTGGGATCGTGCCGAGTATCCGCTCGACGCGGCTCGTCGCATGGGCGAGATGGACCTCGTGGTCGACGGCATCGAGCATGCGTCCCTCACCCGCCTCTCCCCCCTCGCCGCGGGCCTGGTGAACATGGAGATCTCCCGCGGTGACGGCTCGCTCGGCACGGTGCTGGCCGTGCAGGGCGGACTCGCACTGCGCACCCTCGCGCTCTTCGGCTCGGATGAGCAGCAGGAGAAGTGGCTGACCGCTCTCGCCGACGGATCGGTGTTCGGATCGTTCGCCCTGACCGAGCCCGACCATGGGTCGGACTCCGTCTCGCTCGAGACGGTGGCCAGGCACGACGGCGACGAATGGGTCATCCGCGGCACGAAGAAGTGGATCGGCAACGGAGCCTCCGGCGGCATCACCTTCGTGTGGGCCCGTGTCGACGACGAGACGGCGCCCGAGCACGGTGCCGTGCGCTGCTTCCTCGTCGAGCAGAGCGCACCGGGATACCTCGGCACGGCGATCCGCGGCCAGGCGTCGCTGCGCGCCCTCCACCACGCGC
>NZ_JAGGPD010000473.1 GCF_018613995.1 Microbacterium sp. ISL-103
CCCGAGATCAGCTCTGGGACTGGCCGTAGGAGCCGAGCTGGCGCGTGGACTCGACGACGCGAGCGGCCATCGCGGTCTCGGCGACCTTGCCCCAGGCGCGCGGGTCGTACAGCTTCTTGTTGCCGACCTCGCCGTCGACCTTGAGGACGCCGTCGTAGTTCTTGAACATGTAGTCGGCGATCGCACGCGTGTACGCGTACTGCGTCTCGGTGTCGATGTTCATCTTGATGACGCCGTTGGCGACCGCGAGGGCGATCTCCTCGTCGGTCGAGCCGGACCCGCCGTGGAAGACCAGGTCGAGCGGCTTGGCGCCGGTGTTGTACTTCGCGGCGACCTGCTGCTGGATCTCGCCGAGGAGCTCGGGGCGCAGCTTCACACCGCCGGGCTTGTAGACGCCGTGGACGTTGCCGAAGGTGAGGGCGGCGATGTAGCGGCCCTGCTCGCCGAGTCCGAGCGCCTGAACGGCCTGGTCGACATCGGCGAAGGTGGTGTAGAGCGCCTCGTTCGATCCTTCGTGCGCGACACCGTCCTCCTCGCCGCCGACGACGCCGATCTCGACCTCGAGAATCGCGTTGATGTTCTTCATGCGGGGGAGGAGATCCTTGGCGATCTCGATGTTCTCCGCCAGGGGCACGGCCGAGCCGTCCCACATGTGCGACTGGAAGATCGGGTTGCGCCCGGCCTTGACCTCTTCTTCGGATGCGGCGATGAGGGGCTCGACGAAGCCGGCGAGGGCATCCTTCGGGCAGTGGTCGGTGTGCAGCGCCACGGTGACCGGGTAGTTCTTGGCGACCTCGGTCGCGTAACGCGCGAAGGCGAGAGCGCCGGTGGAGCGGGCCTTGACGGAGTGGCCGGCGAAGTAGTCGGCGCCACCGGTGGTGACCTGGATGATTCCGTCGGAGCCGGCCTCGGTGAGGCCCTGCAGGACGGAGTTGATCGGCTGCGAGCTCGAGACGTTGAATGCGGGATACGCGAAGCCGCCGGCCTTCGCGCGGTCGAGCATTTCGGCGTACTGATCCGGGGTGGCGACGGGCATGAGAACTCCTGCGATAGGGAAGCCGGGACAGCAGTCACTCTATCGGGGCTCGCTCGGGGATTCTGTCGACGCCAGCCCGCAGTGGGTCCGCTCGTGCTGCACGGTTAAGAATCGCAATTCCTTCACGCCTGAAGAGGCGAAAACGGGGCATTCGAGGACGCTCTGGTGGATAGACTGACCGCATGGTGAGTCTGACTGCGGATCTGAGCCCTCTTCGTCCCGACCGAAATCTGGCGATGGAGTTGGTGCGTGCCACGGAGGCCGCGGCGATTCGCGCTGTTCCCTTCATCGGGCGAGGAGCGAAAGAGGCGGCCGACGGTGCCGCCGTCGATGCGATGCGGGCGTTCCTCGGAACCGTCGCCTTCCAGGGGCGAGTGGTGATCGGAGAGGGCGAGAAGGACAACGCGCCGATGCTCTTCAACGGCGAAGAGGTCGGCACCGGCACAGGCCCGGAATGCGACATCGCCGTCGATCCGATCGATGGCACCTCTCTGACCGCGGCCGGTCGTCAGAACGCTCTGTCGGTCATCGCCGTGTCCGACCGCGGCTCGATGCTCGACGCCTCGAGCGTGTTCTACATGGACAAGCTCGTGACAGGCCCTGCGGGTGTCGGTGTCGTCGACATCCGTCTTCCGATCGGTGAGAACATCCGCAAGCTCGCGGGAGCGCTCGGCAAGCCTGTCGACGAGATCGTCGTCTCGGTGCTCAACCGTCCGAGGCACGAGAAGCTGATCCAGGAGATCCGGGATGCCGGCGCCGGCACCCGACTCATGAGCGACGGTGACGTCGCCGGTGGCATCAACGCCGCTCGTCACGCCGCCCGCACGGACATGTGCGTGGGGGTGGGAGGCAGCCCCGAGGGGATCGTCACCGCGTGCGCCATCAAGGCGCTCGGTGGACACATCCAGGGTCGCCTGTGGCCCCGCGATGACGACGAGCGCCAGCGCGGCATCGACGCCGGTCTCGACATGGACAAGGTGTACGAGGCCGACGACCTGGTGCGCGGAGACAACACGATCTTCGTCGCCACCGGTGTCACCGACGGCCAGCTCGTGGCGGGTGTCAGGCGTGAAGGCGGATACATCTACACCGAGAGCGTCGTGCTGCGCGGCGCATCGGGCACGCTGCGCCGGATCGCCTCGGAGCACCTCGTCTCGAAGTGGCTCTGACCTCGGCACTGTGAGTCCGGGCCGGCCATCGTTATCGACCCGGTATGGCTCTCGGAAGCGTCGAGCCGAGCTTTCGGGCGCGTCCGTGTGACAATTGTCACTGGATTTGTCGCCGTCGACGGAGCCGCCAGGCACCGCAGGCACAGGAGGGCAGACCGATGACATCGCAGCACACGAGTGGCTCCAAGGCCGCGCCGACCAAGATCGTGACGACTCCCACCGGGCGCATCATGCGGATCAACGTCGATGAGGCGGGCGTTCCTCTCGCGACCGGAACCCCGGTAGCACCTGTGGCCAAAGCGCCCGTGGTCTCTGATCCCGCCCGACGTGCCGATGTCCTCTTCCGAGTGCGACGCGACGAGGGTCACGAACTCAGCTCCTGGTGGATGGTGGGAGCGTTCGTCGTCACCAGTGGTCTCGTGATCCTGCTCATGAGCGGCGTGCCGGGCATCGCCTGAGCATCCGAGTAGGGCGTCTTCGCTCAGCCGTCCAGGCGTGAGCGCACTTCGCCCACATCAGCCTTGAGATCAGGGATTTCTTCGCCGACGCTCTCACCCACGAGCTCGGGCGCCGTGAATCGGCGCGTCTGCGCGGTGATGGTCGGGGGAGAGTCATCGAGAGTCGTCGCGCTGATTCCGGGGAACTGTCGCGCTGTCACCAGCACGCGGCTCTCGAGGGATCCGGCGAAGCGGTTGTAGCTGTCGACCGTGCGCTCGAGAGCCCGGCGGAGATCGTCGGCGTGACCTGCCAGCACGCCGAGCCGGTCGTAGAGCTGGGTCCCGAGGTTCAGCAGCGCCCGAGCCTCGGTCGAGACTTCCTGCTGGGTCCAGGTGTACGCCACGGTCTTGAGAACGGCCCAGAGATTCACGGGGGAGGCGAGCGCCACACGCCGGCTGAACGCGTAGTCGAGGAGAGTCGGATCCTCATCGATCGCGGCGGCGAGCAGAGATTCACTCGGCAGGAAGCAGATGACGAACTCGGGACTCGCGTCGAGTCCCGACCAGTACGCCTTCTTCGCGAGAGCGTCGATGTGGGCTCGCACCGCCTTCACGTGCTTCTGCATGTGAGCGCGTCGCTGGCCCTCGTGAGCGTCGCCCGAGGGAAGCGCCGACGCCTCGAGGTAGGCGTCGAGGGGAACCTTGGCGTCGACGGCGATCGAGGTGCCGCCGGCGAGCCGGATCACCATGTCAGGGCGTCCTTGGCCCCGGTCAGACGAGATGGTCGCCTGCAGGTCGAAGTCGACGTGGCGCGTGAGCCCCGCGGCCTCGACGACGCGACGCAGCTGAGTCTCGCCCCATACTCCGCGTGTGGCGGTGGACTTGAGAGCGCCGGCGAGCGACTCGGTCGTGGCTCGCAGCGCCTCATCGGATTCCTGCGCGCGCCGCAGCTGCTCGGCGAGGGAGCCGAATTGCGCATGTCGCTCCTGCTCGATGGCCGAAACCTTCTGCTGCATCTGCTGCAGGCTCTCGCGCACGGGGGCGAGGGCGGTCAGCACGGCGTTCTGCTGCTGCACGCGCTGCGCTTCTGCGCGCTGCTCGACTCTCGCGTGTTCGACGGCATCGCGATAGAGGTCGTACTGCCGATCGCGGTCATCGCGCGCGGCGGCGAGCTCGGCCTGCGCCTTGGCGAGGTCAGCGGCTCCTCGCGATGAGCGGAGGAACCAGCCCGCGGCCGCACCGGCCGCCAGTGCGACCAGGAGGAGAACCATCGTCAGAGCGTCCATGTGCTCCATGATGCGCTCGGCCTCGGACATTCGTCCGGAGCGACTCAGGCGACGGCGCGCTCCCGCAGCGGGGCCGCCGGTTCGGTCACGCGCAGCTTGAGAGCGTCGGCCAGAGCGAACACATCGGAGGACGCGGTCTTGCGGGCGGCGTCGATCACGATGTGGGCGCAGGCCAGGGCATCCGCAAGAGCGTCGTGGTGCGAGAATCCGGTGAATCCTGCGGCTTCTGCAGCCTTCGGCAGCCGGTACGAGTCGAGCACGTAGGTCTTGCGTGCGACCTGCAGGCTGCACAGCGAGCGGTACGGAGGGCAGTCACCGCCGGTCACCTCGGAGGCTCGGCGGAGCACGTTCAGATCGAAACCCGCGTTGTGAGCGACGAGCACATCCGCGCCGGCGAACGCGCACAGACGGTCGAACTGGTCTGCCCAGGAGGCGGCAGCGGTCACATCCTCCGCGCGGATGCCGTGGATCTTCGTGTTCCACTCCTGGAACTCGTCGTGGCCGGGAGGGGGCTGGATCAGCCAGCCGGCGGTCGCGACGACCTTGCCGTCGCGCACGCGTACGAGTCCGACCGAGCAGGCTGAGGCGGGGCTGGAATTCGCCGTCTCGAAGTCGATCGCGGTGAAGTCCAGTGGCACATGTCCACCTTCTCCCGGGCATCCGGGGCGCCCCTGGAGGACTCGCCGTAGGCTGGCGACATGAGTGCAGACCGGGCGACATCCTTCGGTGCAGAGGCCGCGAACTACGAGGCCGGCAGGCCCGAGTATCCGTTCGAGGCCGTGGCCTGGATGCTCGAGCGCATGCCGCACGGTTCGCGCAGGATCGCCGATGTCGGCGCCGGCACGGGCAAGCTCACGCGCGTCCTCGCTCAGGCGCCCGACGCCGAGGTCGTCGCTGTCGATCCCGATCCCGAGATGCTCGAGGCACTGAGACGGAGCGTTCCGGGTATCCCGACCTTCGAAGGCTCGGCCGAGCGGATGCCGCTGCCGAACTCGAGCGTCGATGCGGTGACTCTCGGTCAGGCGTGGCACTGGGTGGAGCCGGTGGCGGCGTCGGCAGAACTCGGCCGAGTCGTGCGAGCCGGGGGAGTGCTCGGGCTGATCTGGAACATCCGCGACGAGCGCGAGGAGTGGGTCCGCCGCCTGACCGAGATCATGCACAGCAGCCCGGCGGAGAACCTGGTCAACGGGCCCGGGTCCGCGGGACCGCGCATCGAGCAGCCGTTCGGCCAGGTCGAGACCCAGCAGTGGGACTGGAAGCGAGCCATGACCAGGACGCAGCTGCACCAGATGGCGCTCTCGCGCAGCCATCTCATCGCGGCGTCAGCCGAGGAGCGGGCGCAGATCGCCCGTCAGATGGATGCGCTGTTCGACGAGCTCGGACTCGACGGCCAGGCGACGGTCGACCTGCCCTACGTCACGCACGTGTTCCGTGCCGTGCGGGGCTGAGCAGCAGGCGCCGACCGTTCCGCAGGATCGCCGCAGCCGCGACCGGTAGACTCGACCCCCGTGGCTCTCACTATCGGAATCGTCGGCCTGCCCAATGTCGGCAAGTCCACCCTCTTCAACGCTCTGACCAAGAACGACGTGCTCGCGGCGAACTACCCGTTCGCGACGATCGAGCCGAACGTCGGGGTGGTGAACCTGCCCGATCCGCGTCTCGACAAGCTCGCCGAGATCTTCGGCAGCGAGCGCATCCTTCCCGCGGCTGTGTCGTTCGTCGACATCGCCGGAATCGTGCGCGGCGCGAGCGAGGGTGAGGGCCTGGGCAACAAGTTCCTCGCGAACATCCGCGAGGCCGATGCGATCGCTCAGGTCGTGCGTGGCTTCGCCGACGATGACGTCGTGCACGTCGACGGTGCGGTGAACCCGGCATCCGACATGGAGACGATCAACGCCGAGCTCATGCTCGCCGACCTCGAGACCGTCGACAAGGCGATCACGCGCTACGAGAAGGAAGTCCGCGGCAAGAAGATCGAGCCCGTCGTCCTCGAGACCGCGAATGCCGCCAAGGATGCTCTCGAGCGCGGCGTGCTTCTCTCGGTCGCCGGCATCGACCTGACGCCGATCCGCGAACTGGGTCTGCTGACCGCCAAGCCCGTCATCTTCGTGTTCAACGTCGACGAGGGCGTGCTCACTGACGAGTCTCGCAAGGCCGACCTCGCGGCACTCGTCGCGCCGGCCAAGGCGATCTTCCTCGATGCCAAGATCGAGTCCGAGCTGATCGACCTCGACCCCGAAGACGCCGCCGAGCTGCTCGCATCGACCGGTCAGGACGAGTCAGGGCTCGACCAGCTCGCCCGCATCGGGTTCGACACTCTGGGTCTGCAGACGTACCTCACTGCCGGACCCAAAGAAGCGCGCGCCTGGACGATCCCCAAGGGGTCCAAGGCCCCGCAGGCCGCGGGTGTCATCCACACGGACTTCGAGAAGGGCTTCATCAAAGCCGAGATCGTCTCGTTCGACGATCTCGTCGAGACCGGATCCGTCGTCGAGGCCCGCTCTAAGGGCAAGGCGCGCCTCGACGGCAAGGACCACGTCATG
>NZ_JAGGPD010000474.1 GCF_018613995.1 Microbacterium sp. ISL-103
CGAAGGAGTGGCTGAAGTTCGGAACCGGGTTGCCCGTGGTGATGTCGAAGGCGAACACGTTGTTCGCGTCGATCTCGCCGGGTCCGCCGACGGCGACCCCCGGCGGGCGGGCCTTGGTGAAGCTGCCCGTGACGTACACGGTGTTGCCGGCGACGACCTGGCTCCAGACGACGCCGTTGATCTGCCAGGTGGGCAGGACATCGGCGGTGACGGTGTCGGGCTGGCCGGGCGTCTCGGCGGATGCCGACTCCGCGGGCAGGGCGATGAGGGCGATCGTGGCGAGCGCCGTCGCCGCGGTGGCGATCGCGGCGATCACGCGGCGAAGACGGTCTGCTCCGCGGGCGGTGCGTGTCATGGAGGTTCCTCGTGGTGAGAAGCGGTCGAGTCGAGTGATGGCGGACGGGCTCGTGTATGACATGTCAGTCGAGCCCTCCGCGGAAGACGGCGGAGGTGTGATCGCCGTCGAAGTCGACGACCAGCGTGACCTCGTCGCGAGCATCTGCGGGAATCGCGAAGGCATAGGCGGCGGTCGCGCTCTTGCCCGCGGCGAGCACACCGGCGAAGTCGGTGGCTTCGGCCTCGGCGGCGTAGACGCGGACCGCGGCCGTTCCGCTCGCATCGAGCAGCGTCAGCACCGACGTGCCGAGGTCGATGGCCTCGGACGAGTCGTTGTCGACGGTGATCGTCAGACGCGCGTACTCCCGATCCGGGAAGCTTCCCGGCCCCTGCGACGTCTCTGCCGCGAACGAGACGTCGTCGATCGTGACGCTGACACCGTCGTCATACGACACGGCATCGGAGATGTCTGCGGGATCCGCCTTCACGCTCGGGGCGCCTGAATGGCCCGCCCTCTCGATCTTCGCGACCGGCTCGTCGGCAGACGGCCCCTCGGACCCACCCGGGGCGTCAGCGCCCGCGGTCGGGTCAGGAGCGGGAGTCGCCGACGATGTCGTCGTCGGCTCCGTTCCGCTCGGCGGCTCGCTGCTGCCGCTGCAGGCGACCAGACTCACGCAGAGCGCGAGGGCCGCGATGGACATGCATGTACGCGCAATCACCATGATTGTCGATTCCCCAGATTCCCCAATCAGGGTTGCCGACGTCGACCCGTTTCAGAACGGATCAGTCAGCGAGCGTCATCCCCAAATGACACTATCCCCAGTGAGCGCGATCCTATCATGTCCACCGAAAGGGGGACAAGAGGCCTGTGGACAAACTTCTCTGGACGTTCAGCCGCGAAGCGCGGCCTGGATTCCGGCCGAGTAGCGCGCGGTCGAGAACGCCTCGGCGACAGCGGAGGAATCAGAGAGCGCGAGCCGCGCCTGCGCGGGCCAGTCGTCGATCTTGGCGGCGATCGACGCGGCCAGCTCTGCTGCATCGCCGGGTGCCACCAGTGTCGCGCTCTGAGATGCGCTGACTGCTTCGGGCAGCCCGCCGACCCTGCTCACGACCGCGGGACGCGCGGCCAGTGCCGCCTCGACCGAGGTGTTGCCGAACGTCTCGTCGACGAGCGAGGTGATCACCGAGATGTCGGCTCGGGCCAGGTCGTCCCACACCGATGACTTGAACCCGAGGAAGGAGACCCGGTCGCCGAGGCCCCGACGCTCGATCTGCGCATGCAGCTCTTCGAGATAGGCCTCGTTCCCGGGGAACACCGCGCCGACGACGTCGAGGCGCACGTCTCGGTGATCATCCACGAGGATGCCGAGTGCGTCGACCGCCACATGCACGCCTTTTCGGTGTGACAGGCGGCCGACGTAGAGGAGGCGCGTCGGTGCGGTGAGTTCGGTGCGCGGTGGCACGACCGCGAGCGGGCCGGGAACGGCATTGTGCACCACCACCGTCCGTGCGCGCACCCGAGGTGCTGCCTCTGCGAGAACGCGTCGGGTGAAGTCGCCGTTCGCGATCACGCGGTGGGTGAACACGAGCGGCAGGTAGAGAGCGCGCCGCAGGATGCCTGAGACGGAGCCCTCACCCTCGTGCACATGGCACACCGTCAGCCGTCTGCTCCATCGGGCGAGCGCGATCCACAGTGGGGGAGTGATCGTGTTCACGATCACGGCCCCGGGGTCGACGCGACGGATCAGGCTCAGGCCCGGGCCGATCGACCTCACGGCCGTGACGAACAGGCTGATCAGACCGCGCGGGCTCAGCAGTCCTTTGCGGACGATCGGCGGCGAGCACCCGACGACCCCTGCCCCGGCGTCGTCGAGGAGCGGCACCAAAGGGCCCGAGGTCGGAACGGTCACGACGACGCGTCGCCCCGCGCCGACGAGCGCGCGAACCGTCTCGAGCACCATCCGGTCCGAGCCGTAGAGGTCGGCGCCGGGGTTGGCGATCAGGACGACATTCGGATCCCCCTTGGGCATGTCAGCGCTGCGGCCAGTATTCGTCGACGAGGCTCACCGTCGAGGCGATGTTGGCGCGGCTGGATGCGCCGAACACGATCGACTCGAGGTTCGGCAGGCTCGTGACCCACTCGATCGCCTCGCGGGGAGGGATCGCGCCGCTCGCGTACACCGACATCGCGACCGCGCGGAACGGTCGCTTCTCCATCGCGTCGCGGTAGGCGTCGACACCGCCCGACATGCGGAAGCCGAGCTTGTTGATGTTCGAGCACACGATCGGGTTCTCGACCCCCGCCTTGTCGAGGTCGTCGAGCAGACGCGGCAGGTTCATGGTGATGAAGCCGGGCTCGGCGTTGTAGCGCTTGCGCACGTGATCGGCGAAGATGCGGAACGCGTCGGTGAAGCCCAGACCCGACAGCAGATCGACGACCACGTTCTGCAGCCAGATGACAGGGGTGTCGAGCCCCTCGAACATCTTCATCTCGGCGTCGATGAGCAGCGTCGTCACGCCTTCGATGTCTTTCCGGGCGAGCGACGACGTGCCTCGGGCGATGCTGTCGAGAAGCCCCTCTTCGGGGAGGAACTTGCGGATCGCGCCGAGGAATCCGTCTTCCGTCACCGCGTTCGCGTACTTGTGCGCATACGGCATGCACGGGAAGAACGTCATGTCGGCGTAGCGGTCGGGGTGGGTGCGCACGTGGTCGGTGACCTCGGCGATCCGATCGTGCGTGGTGCACATGAAGGTGTGCACGCCTTCGTCGTAGGCGGCGTCGAGCACGCCCATGATCGCGTCGGTGTCCTGGAAGCGCATCTGCTGCGCCCGCGCTTTCTCCTCCGACATGTGATTGACGCCGAAGAACTGATTGTCTCCGAACAGCAGGCGGTCCATCGTGCGAGTGGATGTCGTCATGGTCATTTCCCTCCACGCAGGGCGCTCAACGCTGCCGCGATGCGCCCCTTCGGTGCCGTGTTCACGGCGAGATCGGATGCTGCTTCGGCGGTCAGACGCGATCCTTCGCGCACCGCATCCTCGCTGATCATCGAGATCACCCTGTCGGTGACCGCTGCCGAGGCGAAGTCGTTGATCCCGGCGGAAGCGCCGGCCTGCGCACGCTGCACGAACGAGTCCAGCTGAGCGCTGTACTCCTCGCCGCGCAGATAGAACCAGGGCGCCTCGGTGAGGTCGGTCGTGTACCTGACGTTCCAGCCGACCCGGTATCCCTCGGGGATCGTCGCGGTGTCGCGCAGGTAGACGTGGATCTCCTGACGGTCGGCGTAGATCCGGCCGTTCGTGCCCCAGAGGGTGATCTTGGTCGTCATCTTGCGCTGCGATTCATCGGACCAGTTCGAGATGATCTGCGCGGTGCCGGTCGGATAGTGCAGCGTGCTCGCGACGGCATCGTCGATCTGTGCCGAGAAGATGCTCGTCAGCTGGCTGCCACTCACCGACTCCGGCGTGCCCAGGTACCAGGTGAGCAGGTTGAGCGGGTGTGCGGCGTAGTCGTAGAGGCATCCTCCGCCGGTCGCGCGCTCGCTGCGCCAGGTGCGGCCGGCGGGCTTCAGCACGACGGGGCCGTACGCCTCGGCGAGGGCCGTGTTGACGGTGCCGATGGCGTCGAGGTCGAGCAGGCGCTTGACCTCGCTGAAGGCGCCGACGAAGCGGTTGTGATACCCGACCTGCGTGACGAGTCCCTTCTGCTCGGCGAGGGCTGAGAGCTCGATGCTGTCGGCCGGATCGATTACGAGCGGCTTCTCGCAGAACACGTGGATGCCGCGCTTGAGCGCATTCCGGATCATCCCGGCGTGCAGATGAGTCGGAGTCGCGATGATGATCGCCTGCGGGCGAGCCTCATCGAGCATCTTGTCGAGATCCTTGTAGGTGGTGACCCCGGTGTACTTCGCCAGGATGTCGAGCAGGTACCCGGTCGCGTCGCACACCCCCACGAGGTTCACATCGGGGTGCGCCTTGATCATCGAAAGATGGGAGAGCCCCATCTTCCCGAGTCCGACCACTGCGACATCGATCATGCGTTTGCCCCTGTCTGCTGCTTCTTGTCTGCGTGCCCGCGCCGCGCGAGAGCGGTTCGGAGCGAATGCTCGTACTCGGCGCCGATCTTGGCCCATGTGAACTCGGCATGGAACCGATCTCGGCTCGCGGCGCCCATGCGCCGCCGTCTGCTGTCATCGAAGAGCACGTCGTCGAGCAGGCCGGCGAGATCGTCGGCTCCGGTGAAAAAGGCGTTGTCGGGCCCTGCGACCCAGGTGTTGTAAGGGTTGTCGTGAGCGATGACGGCGTTGCCCGCGGCCATCGCCTCGACGAGAGAGGGGTTCGTGCCGCCCACGGTGTGACCGTGCAGGTACAGCGCGGAGTGGAAGCGGAGCGACTGCATGCGCTCCGGTTCGAAGATGGCACCGGGGAAGAGGACCTCATCCGAGGCCGCCGCCCGCACGGCCACGTGGTACGGGTCGTCGTCTCCGTAGGGCCCCACGACCACGAGCGGCATGCCGCGCTTCTTCGACGACCATGCCTTCACGATCTCGAGCACGGAGTTCTCGGGGATCGGCCGGCAGACGATCATCGCGTACCGGTCGGGCTCGAGTCCCAGCTCTTCGATCGGCCCGGTGGGCGCGTCGACGACCTCGTGCGCTCCGTAGGTGATGGTCTGCACCCGGCGGGTGCCGAAGTGCCGGCGGAGGTAGGTCGCGATCACGGGGTGGTCGGCGATCAGCACGTCGCCCACGAGCCCGGCGAGGCCCTCGTTGGCCAGCAGGATGCCCTGCTTGACCACGCCCCAGCGCTTGCGGG
>NZ_JAGGPD010000475.1 GCF_018613995.1 Microbacterium sp. ISL-103
GCCCGCCGAGGCGGAGCAGATTGCATCGACAGCCGCACCAGGTAACCACATTCAGGTTCTGTGGGATGAGCGCGGGGATGTGATTGCTGCACACCCGATGATTCTGCCCGAAGCAGCGCGGGCCATCTCGGGCCGATGCGAGGGGAACTATGCTCGCTCCTTCCACCTCATCGGCGGGAAGCAGCAGATCTTCTGCTACGGGGGCAAAGGCACGTGGACAGGGGCGCGCGGCGGCTTCTTCAAGTTCCAGACGACAGGCCTCGCGACGACGGTGACCTTCGACACCGGAGTGACGCTCGCCGTGCAGACCTGCGCAGCAAACTCTACGTGCTCCACCATTTTCGGTGGCAACATCCTTACGAAGCTGACTCAGTGATCCCAGGCTTGGACGGTGACGAGACAGAGGTCACCGTTCGGGCGTGAACGTTACAAAGGGCAGTGCACCCTCATAGACCGTGAGGGTGTACTGCCCTTTGTCGCCATCTGGGAGCCTAGGGTCATTCGGTGTCACGCCGACGGCAGAAACAGGAGGAGTGTGGGGCGCGCAGCTATCGATGTCGATCTCGGGGTTTCCAAAATCGACATAGAAGCACGTCTGCTCACCTGCTTCGCGCGTGCCGATCCATACGGCGTTGTCGTCGACCACGGTGGACAGAAACAGCGACCCTGGGTCGTACTCCACGCCGGTGGGGGGAACGATGTCCCAGGGGAGTGTCATCCGTTGCCCCGTTTTGTCGTATATCTCCGCGGCAGTCAGGTAGGGGGACGCTGCGATGGACTGGTGTACCGCGAGGCCGCCTGCAAAGGATGCTGCCGCAATCACTAGCGCGCCACCGGTCAATACAAGTCGTCGAGCAATACTCGCCGCGGGGGAAGCGGACTCTAGACCCTCTGGGTGCTCATCAGTTGCCGGTGGCTCTAGTTGCTCGGTTGTGTCCTGCTCCTCGGAATCGATGCTCGACGAGCGCGCGCTGAGTAAGTTCTCGAGTCGCCTGTGTTCGTCCTCAGTCAGCTCTGTCGCGTTGGCCGAGAAGGCGCGAGCCAGCAATCGCTGGTCGTCTTCCGTCTCGGCTCTGTTCGTCGTGTCCTCATGCATCCGGCTAAGCGTAGCTGTGGGTGGTCTTAGACGAGCGTCGTTGCCGGGGCGACCCGACGGGACCCGGCTTCCGATCTGCTTGTCGCATGTGATGGGCGACCCGACCCTCCACAGAATTTAGGACAGATGTCAGGGGCTCGCCGGGAGCGCCTGTATGGGTGTTGTGCGGAGCCTACCGCGCCAATCGGAAGTCGCGGTCCAGAACTGTGAGGACAGAGAAGGACAGTTCGTTGCTGCAAATCGGATGTCAGGGCGCCGGGTACGCTCGCCTCATCATGGTGAAACCGTCCACGGAGATCGAACGCCAAAGGAATCGCCTCGTGTCCTTCCGCGACTCCTTTCATCGGTTTCTTGACGCGTCGGATACGGGGACGAGACCGACGAGATGTTCACCGAAGTCAGTGTTCAATAGGGACAGTGACCTCTATGCGGGCAAAATCATCGCGGCGGTGGCGGGCGGAGTCGTGGGCAGGGTGATCGTTGGTGCAGCCACGGCCTGAGTGGTCGTGGATGACACCCAGGTGGCGGTGTGAGCATGGCGCGCTCATTGCGTGGCTGTGGCGGCTATCGGGGCCGCAACCACTTCCACATACGCGTCGAAGCGGAACCACCCGTTGACGAACTGACCGTCGGCCAACAGGGTGTGTCCGTCCCACGCGTAGGCGAGGCTCCAGGCGTCGCAACCGGTGAGCCCGGCGTCGGCAAGCTGCCACCACTTCTATATGGGCAGGAAGGTGTGGGGATGGATCACCGCGCCGACCCTCAACTTCTTGTTGCTCGGCTGGGTGCTGAACGGGCTGCTGATGCCGATGTGGTTGTCGCACCTGGAAAAGGACCGCCTTGCTCACGAAGAGATGCGCGCGATCTGGGCGCAGACATCTGCGGAGATGAAGGCGGCGGGACGGGACATTGGCGCCGCGTCCGCAGGAGTGGGTAGGGCCCTTGGACCGGCTGCCGCTCGGGCTGCGAAGAAGATCGGCCCGGCGACTCTCGCCGCAACATCCTGGATCACGCAAGCGGTTCGCCTGGGAGGGTTGGCGCTCAATCGCGACAAGACAGAGCTGTCGTACGGGGCCCAGGCCGTTGCTGCATCGAGGGCTCGGGTAAGCGTCATGTCCGGCGCTGCGACAAGCCGTACGAGTGGCAGCAACGTCCTCGGAGGTGCAGTCCGCGGCGGGATGCTCGGCCACGCTGAGCGGGAGCCGTGGTCGGGGCGGCCGCGCGAACGAACATCGCCAAGATCTATATCGTCGTTGACTTCCCGGGCGGGCAGTGGGTGACGGAGACGTCGTACAAGAACGAACGGTACGCGCGCCGGTTCGCCGCGAAAGTCAACAGCCTCCGAAGCCAGCTCCTTCCCGTTGGACCAAATTGCTGCGGACGAGCCTGGACGAAGTTGCGGGTCAGTAGCGGACACTATCCTCACCGCATAAGGCCCCCGACTTCTG
>NZ_JAGGPD010000476.1:0-1742 GCF_018613995.1 Microbacterium sp. ISL-103
GGATCGAAGCCCGTGATGAACTCTGCTTCTGCGGGGCCCAAGAACGACACGACCAAGCACATCTTTGTGACGGGTGGTGTCGTTTCGTCTTTGGGTAAGGGACTCACCGCCGCGAGTTTGGGCAACCTCCTCACGGCCCGCGGACTCCGCGTCGTGATGCAGAAGCTCGACCCGTATCTGAACGTCGATCCCGGCACGATGAACCCGTTCCAGCACGGTGAGGTCTTCGTCACCGACGACGGCGCCGAGACCGACCTCGACATCGGCCACTACGAGCGCTTCCTCGACATCAACCTGTCCGAGGCCGCCAACGTCACGACCGGTCAGATCTACTCGCAGGTCATCGCGCGCGAGCGCCGTGGCGAGTACCTCGGCGACACCGTGCAGGTCATCCCGCACATCACCGACGAGATCAAGCGGCGCATGCGTCTGCAGGCGACGGAGGACCCGCGCCCCGACGTCATCATCACCGAGGTCGGCGGAACGGTCGGCGACATCGAGTCGCAGCCGTTCCTCGAGTCGGCCCGACAGCTGCGTCATGAGCTCGGTCGAGACAGCGTCTTCTTCGTGCACGTCTCTCTCGTGCCCTTCATGGGCGCCTCCGGCGAGCAGAAGACCAAGCCGACCCAGCACTCCGTGGCGGCCCTCCGCCAGGTGGGAATCCAGCCGGACGCGCTCGTGCTGCGCAGCGACCGCCCGGTCAGCGAGAGCAACCGCAACAAGATCGCGCTCATGTGCGACGTCGACGCCGAGGGCGTCATCAACACGGTCGACCTGCCGAGCATCTACGACATCCCCTCGACGCTGAACGACCAGGGTCTCGACTCGTACATCGTGCGCCGCCTCGGCCTCGACCAGAAGGCGGCCGACGAGGTCGACTGGTCGCGCTGGAGCAAGGTGCTGCACGCCGTCCACAACCCCAAGCACGAGGTCACGATCGGCCTGGTCGGCAAATACATCGACCTGCCCGACGCCTACCTGTCGGTGACCGAGGCTCTCAAGGCCGGCGGCTTCGCCCAGGAGACCAAGGTCAACATCCGCTGGATCCCGTCCGACCGCTGCGAGACCCCCGAGGGTGCGCAGGAGCAGCTCGCCGCACTCGACGGCATCTGCGTGCCGGGTGGATTCGGCATCCGTGGCATCGAAGGCAAGCTGGGCGCGCTGAAGTTCGCACGCGAGCAGGGGATCCCGACCCTCGGACTGTGCCTGGGCCTGCAGTGCATGGTGATCGAGTACGCACGCGACGTCGCCGGCATCACGGACGCGTCGTCGAGCGAGTTCGATCCCGAGACCACCGAACCGGTCATCGCGACGATGGCCGAGCAGATCGAGATCCTCGACGGCGGCGACTTGGGCGGAACGATGCGTCTCGGCCTCTACAAGGCGGCGCTGGCCGAGGGGTCGCTCGCGAGTGAGCTGTACGGCGCGCCCGAGGCATCGGAGCGTCACCGCCACCGCTATGAGGTCAACAACGCCTACCGCGCGCGTCTCGCCGAGGCCGGCCTCGTCTTCTCGGGTCTGAACCCCGAGCTCGACCTCGTCGAGTACGTCGAGCTTCCGCGTGACGTGCACCCGTACTACATCGCGACCCAGGCGCACCCCGAGCTGCGCTCGCGTCCGACCGCCCCGCACCCGCTGTTCCGCGGCCTGGTCGGAGCCGCGATCGAGCGTCACCGCTCGAGCGAGCTGTTCGACGTCGAAGCCGATGCCTGAGTCGTCGAAGCCGATGCCTGAGTTCGGCG
>NZ_JAGGPD010000476.1:1775-3058 GCF_018613995.1 Microbacterium sp. ISL-103
CGTGTTCGAGGGCGCTGTATGGAACGTCCGCGACGATCGGGTGCGCTACGGCGACGGAGAGATCCGTCGCCAGTACGTCGCGCACACCGGCGCCGTGGCGATCCTCGCACTGGACGACGAGCAGCGGGTGCTGCTGATCCAGCAGTACCGCCACCCGATCCGCCACCGCGACTGGGAGCTGCCGGCAGGGCTGCTCGACATCGCGGGGGAGGAGCCGTTGGAGGCCGCCCGCCGCGAGCTGGCCGAGGAGGCCGACCTCGTCGCCGCGCACTGGGAGCCGCTCGTGTCGTCGTGGACCACTCCGGGCGGCAATGACGAGGCCATCCACATCTTCCTGGCAACGGGCATCTCGGCGGCGCCCGATGCGCACGCCCGCGAAGACGAAGAGGCTGACATCCGCGTCGAATGGGTACCGCTCGACGCCGCGGTGCGTGGTGTGCTCGACGGACGGATGCGCAACGGCATCCTGAGCATCGGCGTCCTCGCGACCGCGCAGAGGCTGCGCGACCGGGGCTGAGGATGCAGCTCGATCGTGCGCTGGACACGTATCTGCGTCACGTCACGATCGAGCGCGGCCTAAGCGAACACACCGTCGCGGCCTATCGCCGAGACCTCGCGGTCTACCTCGAGTGGCTCGAGGCCGAGGGGGTCGACGACACCCGAGAGATCACGCCGGCCGTCGTGGGACGTTTCATCGCGGACCGCTCGGGCACAGAGCCGGCTCCGGCCGCGACGAGCCTGGCCAGGATGCAGTCGTCGGTGCGCGGTTGGCACCGGTTCCTGGCCCGAGAGGGCATCGAGGTGGACGATCCGAGCGGTCGCCTGCGTCCGCCCAAGGCCCCGCAGCGGCTGCCGAAGGCGCTGACGATCGATCAGGTCGAGCGCCTGCTCGCGGCACCCTCGGCGGACGAGCCCCTGGGCATCCGCGACCGGGCGCTGCTCGAGCTGCTCTATGCGACCGGGGCACGGGTCTCTGAGGCGGTCGGGCTCGACGTCGACGACCTCGCGCATGGCGATGTGCTGAGGTTGCGGGGAAAGGGCTCGAAGGAGCGGATCGTCCCGATCGGGTCTTTCGCCCGTACCGCCGTCGACGCGTACCTCACGCGGGTTCGCCCCGGACTCGCGGCGAAGGGGCGGGCCTCTGCGCGGCTGTTTCTCGGGGCGCGCGGCGCTCCGCTGTCGCGGCAGAGCGCGTGGCTCGTGATCCGAGCGGCAGCCGAGGGTGCGCACATCACCTCCGAGGTCTCGCCGCATACTCTGAGGCACTCGTTCGCGACGCACCT
>NZ_JAGGPD010000477.1 GCF_018613995.1 Microbacterium sp. ISL-103
CGGGCGGGCGGGGGATCCACACCGCGGGGTCGCCCGGCAGCGAACCGAGGATCGCGACAAGCGCTGCGAGGATCAGCACGCCGGGCACCAGCGGGCGGGCGATCCTGTCCGCGAGACGAGCACGCTCGCCCTTCTCGGTCTGTGCTTTCTCTACCAGTTCGACGATCGTGGTGAGCGAGTTGTCGGTGCCCGCAGCCGTCGTTTCGACCTCCAGCGCGCCGGCGCTGTTGATCGCGCCGGCCGACACAACATCGCCAGGCTGGACCTCGACCGGGATCGACTCCCCAGTGATCGCCGAGGTGTCCAGGCTGGAGCGACCGGAGCGGACGATCCCATCCGTTGCGATCCGCTCGCCCGGGCGGACCACCATGACCTGACCGACCATAAGCTCTCTCGCTTGCACCTGCACAGCGTTGCCGCCCTGCAGCACGGTCGCTGTTTCCGGGACGAGCTTCAGGAGCGCCCGTAGCCCCCCGCGGGCCCGGTCCATCGCCTTGTCTTCGAGCGCCTCAGCGATCGAGTACAGGAACGCCAGAGCCGCGGCCTCCTCGACGTATCCGAGGACGACTGCACCGATGGCGCTGATGGTCATCAGCAGTCCGATGCCGAGCTTGCCCTTGAACAGCTTTCGTATCGCGCCAGGCGTGAACGTCGACGCACCCAGCAGCAGACCGGCCCAGAACAGCACGAGCGCCGGAATCTCGAGGCCGGACCACTCGAGGATCAGGCCGACGAGGAACGCAACGCCGGAAAGGACCGGCACCATGATCCCGCGGTCCCTCCACCACGGCCGCTCAGCCTCTTCGTGTTCCTCTCCCGCCGGGGCGGCGGACTCGTGCTCGCAGCCGCACGCCGCGCTCACGCGTCAGCCCCTGCTCCGCAGCAGCCCGGCACCGTGCAGGCCGAGTCCACACACGGCGCGTGCTCGTCCACAGCCAGCGTCACATCCACAAGCGCGAGGAGGGCCGCGGCGAGAGGAGGGTCGGCGATCTCGTAGCGGGTTTGCCGGCCCTCAGGCTCGGCGACAACGATCCCGCAGTCACGCAGGCAGGTGAGATGGTTCGACACGTTGGAGCGCGTCAGCTCTAGCTCACGGGACAGGACTGCGGGGTAGCTCGGGCCACCGAGCAGAGTCATGAGAATCCGAGAACGCGTAGGATCAGCCATGGCGCGGCCGAGCCGGTTCATGACGTCAAGACGAGAAGCAATGGTCAGCATAAGCTGAACTATACAGTCTCCGCTGACCTATTTCCTATGCGGTCAAGCCAATGCCCTCAGGGCATGGTCTTCGAGCCCGAAAGAACGCTGCCGCCCAGAATGCACAGGCGAGCTCGACGCGTCTCTGACATGAGCCGTCTTCTGGTTCCGGACGCGCTCCGCGGGTTCGCGATTGTCGCGATGCTCATCGCGCACGCTGCTCCGTTCGTGCCGAACGCACCGTGGGCGGTGCAATTCGTCACGGCGAACTTCAGTAGTGTCGCGTCGCCGCTCTTCGCACTCGTCATGGGCATGTCGGCGGAGCTTGTGTGGAGACGCGGCGGCGCTGCGGGGGTGACGTTGCTGCAACAGGCTCTGCGTGGCCTGTTCCTCATCGTCCTGGGTGTGTGGATGGCCACGTGGGGCTCCTGGCTGGCGGTCATCCTGAGCTATCTCGGGCTGCTCATCATCCTCGGCGCGCCCCTTCTACTCCTGCGCAGCTCGGTCGTGATCGCCGCGACAGCGGTCCTTGTCCTGGCCAGTCAGCCATTGCTGAGCGTCGCACGCACCTGGATTTGGGTCTACACCGCGCCGCCGCCCGTGCGTGAGGTCATGACCTGGATGTTCCTGGGCCCTCAGTATCGGGTGGTCAACCTGTTGCCGATGTTCCTCATCGGTGCCCTGTTGATCCGTCACGGCTTGAAACGCGATCGCTTGTTGTGGATCATGGCGGCTGTGGCGCTGTTGGCGTATCTTGCCTGGGGTTTCGGGCAGCGCTTCGGCACGGTGTTATCGGGGGACTACCTGGACTCTCTGAGGGATATTGGCTTGGTGTTCGCCGTCTACGTCTGCGTTGTGCTGGGGGCTACGGTGAGGCGGGAGCATGCAGAGCGTTTTTGGGGTGCTGTCTTTGTTCCCCTGTGCGCGTGCGGTCAGGTGGCGTTGTCCCCGTACTTGCTGCACGGCGGTCTCATCGCACTCTGGAGTAACGCGTATGGCCGCCCTGCCGAGAACTTCTACTTGGGCTGGCTGGTGATCGTTCCGGGCATGATCGGGGCGGGTTGGTTGTGGTGGCGGTTTGTTGGAACTGGTCCAGTTGAATGGGTGATGGGCTGGCTCAGCGGACGTCCCAAGGCTTTCTCGCTTCGCCCGTAGAACGGGCGCGTGGCTCACGGGTTCGCAAGAAGACTTGATTGGTGGGGCTGGTACCATCCTGAGGTCATGGTCGTCCACGGTCGCGCTCACAAATGCGTTAGCCGAGCCGACGAGTTCCTGATAACGAAGATCATTACAGCCCTCGGGCTGGCGCTACTTCTCGTTGTCGGAGCATGGCCGGGCGGCCATCGTGACGTGACAGATACGACTCCGTATCTGAGCACGACATCCTCGTCGTCACTAGGGACGCCTTCTGTCGGCCAGGACTCCGCTGGTTCCGGTGAAATCGGTGTCGGCGCAACTGCGGAACATGTCGTGGCTGGGGATACTGCGAACGACATCATGATCGGCGTCGCCGGGTGCCTCTTGGGTATCCTCTGCTGCTTCTTGGTGCTCATCGTCACGCGGATCTTCCGCCGTCACGCCCCCTCTTCTCGCGTTCGTGAACGTTTGCCGCGCGCACCATCACTGGCGGCCATGACGGGGCGCCTGTTCGTATTGCCTCCTTCTCTCACACAGCTTTCTCTGTCGCGAACCTGATCCTGGCGGCGCCATCTCTTCGATGGCGCTCCCCTGGTCGTCCTCGTTCGTTGTGTGTGTGTGTCTGGAGTGTCTATGAAATCTTCTATGAAAGCGGTACTTGTCACCGTGGCTCTCGCCGTGGTGTTGCTGATCGTTGCGCTGGTGTTCGTCCTTGTCAATCAGAGTCGAGCTGCCGCACCCGAGACGGGGGCCGCTGATGGTCCACAGGTCGTCCGTGAGAACTCGCATGTCCTCGATGACGGAGGAGATGGGGCGGTGACGGTGGTCGAGTTCCTCGATTTCGAGTGCGAGGCCTGCGGTGCTTTTTATCCCCTCGTCGAGGATCTCCGTGGCAAGTTCGATGGCGAGATCACGTACGTGATCCGCTACTTCCCGTTGCCGGGTCATCTCAACTCGAAGAATGCCGCGATCGCTGCCGAAGCCGCAGCGCAGCAGGGACGGCTGGAAGAGATGTATCACCGCCTGTTCGAGACGCAGTCTCAATGGGGTGAGGCTCAAGAGTCTCGTGCGGACCTGTTCCGGGGATTTGCGGAGGAACTCGGATTGGATATGGCCGCGTTCGATGATGCGGTCGCTGATCCGGCGACTGCAGAACGGGTCCAGTTCGATCTAGACGAGGGTGAGCAGCTCGGTGTCAGCAGTACCCCCTCGTTCTTCATCGATGGGGAGCCTGTCGTGCTGGAGACGTGGACTGACCTGGAGGACACCATTGAAGCCGCGGTGAACGGTGCTGAATGATGGCGCGTTCGCTATCGCACCGTCGCGTCATCATCGTCGGCGCCGGGCACTCCGGGTTGGCGACAGCCGCCGCACTCAGGTCCTCCGGGCTTGAGCCGCAGAAGGACTTCGTGATCATCGATTCTGCACCTCCCGGTCGACGAAGCTGGGCCACACGGTGGCAGTCGATGAAGCTACGCAGCGCGGCCCGCCACAGTGTCGTCCGCGGGTTTCCTTTCCCGGGCGATGGAGACCGTTATCCGAGTAAGGATGAGATGTCCGATTACCTGTCTTCGGTGGAGAACGCCCTCGGTGTGAAGACCGTATGGGGCACTCGTGCTCTTGGAATCACCCGGTTGGGCGACGGATCCACACTGCATCTGTCGACCTCCGCCGGGGAAGTGCAAACCCGAAATGTGGTCTGTGCAACGGGAGCTGCCGCGGTGCCGCGCGTGCCGGGCTGGCGCCTGGAACTGGCAGTACCCGGTGTTGTGCTGCATTCCAGCCAGTACCTCTGTCCCGCCCAGATACCTCCCGGCCGCGTGTTGATCGTTGGCGGTGGACTCAGCGGAGTGGAGATTGCAGAAGAGCTCGCTTCCTCCCACGACGTCACCCTCTCCACTCGAGCGGAATCCTCAGAGGTGTCGGAGCGGCCCATCTGGTCGAGGCTGCGACGTCGGGGTCCGATGTCTGAGTCACGCCCCCGCGTAGCTTCGACAGACGTCACTCATGCCGCCGCCGTGACGGAGGTACACGGAGACACCGTGATGTTCGCCGATGGGGCGTCCGTGAAGCCGCATTCCGTGATCCTTGCGACCGGGTACAGGCCGGCGGACGCATGGCTGCCCGATTCGGAGCCGCCCGGGCAGCCTTTGCACGTCAGTGCACGCATCCCGGGACTGTTCACTGTTGGCATGCCGCGTTACTCCCGGGCAGATGCGGGCACCCTCGCTGGGGCGGGTCGTGATGCGGCGATCGTCGCCCGGCACATCGTTGGACGGCCGTAAAGGAGCACCATGACAGAAACAGGGCACAGTCACGGTATCGGTGACGCCACTCCCCGCAATCGCCTGGTCATCGCGTTCGCGATCACCTCTTCGGTCTTCATCGTCGAAGTGATCGGCGCAATCATCACAGGCAGCCTCGCACTGCTTGTTGATGCGGCGCACATGCTCACCGATGTCGTCGGGTTGGCGATGGCCGTCACCGCTGCGCATCTGATGAATCGTCCCCCGACTCCCAAGTACACCTTCGGTCTTCGACGCACGGAGGTTCTCGGTGCGCTCGCTCAAGCAACTTTGCTGCTCGGGGTGGGCATCTTCGCGCTCGTGGAAGGCGTACGGCGGCTGTTCGAGCCCCCTGAGATCGCATCGGGGAGTCTGCTGTTCTTCGGCATCGTCGGTCTCGTCGCCAACATCGCCTCCATGCTCGTATTGTTCAGCGGCCGCGGACGCAGTCTCAACATGCGCGCCGCGTTCCTCGAGGTCGTCAACGATGCCCTCGGTTCCGTCGGGGTCATCGCCAGCGCCATCCTCATCGCCGTTTTCGGTTGGTATCAGGCGGACGCCGTCGCGGGCGTCTTGATCGCGCTGCTCATCATTCCCCGCACTCTTATCCTGTTGCGAGCATCCGCTCGGGTGCTGTTGG
>NZ_JAGGPD010000478.1 GCF_018613995.1 Microbacterium sp. ISL-103
CATGTCGAACACCTGGGTGCCGGCATCGGTGAAGACGTCGGCGGCGGCGACCTGCTCGCCGTCGCTCAGCGATCCCGTGCCGAGCACGGCGGCAGCCGCCTCGAATATCGGATGCAGACGATCGGCGAGCCCGGCCTTCTTCGAGCCGTCCTCGAGGTGCGACGGGTCGGCGACCTGGATCGCGATGCGCGCGCCGGGGCTGCCGGTGAAGGTGACCACGACCGCGTCGCCGGAGGCACCGGGGTCGGTGGAGGGGGCAGGGATGACGGGGTAGCCGAACGGCAGCTTGCCGGCGATCGCCGCGGCGATCGCGGTCTCGTGGAAGGTGCTCATCAGTGGGTCTCCTCAGGGGTGGTCGTGATCTTGCAGGTGAGGCGCGAGCCTCTGCTTCCCGGTGTGGCGAGGCCGATCTGGGTCTGGCCGGCCACGAGTTCGTAGGGTCTGGTCTCGGGGTGCGGCAGGCGCAGCAGATCGCCCGGCGCGAGATCGAGGATCTCGCCGGTGCCGATGGTCAGCGGCGCCAGGCGCAGAGTGATCTCCAACGGGGTGCTCTTCACCTGCTCGAGCGTCTGCTCGGCGGAGTGACCGGCTATGGCATCCGACCCCGTCGCCGCCAGACGGTCGACGACGGCGGATGCCGGCAGCATGACGGTCGCGGTGGTCTCGGAGTCCCCCAGTCGCATCGTGTAGCGCGCGACGATCACGGCGGCCGTCGCCGAGATGACCTGCATGTACTGCGGGTTGTAGTGCACGGCGCTGAACCTCGGCGCACCGGGAAGCAGCGCGTCGAGACTGGCATGGAGGTGCTCGAAGGTGCCGTCCATGAGGTTGCGCACGAGCGCCAGCTCGATCGGCGTGAACGTGCGAGCCTCTGGAAGGGCGGTGCTTCGACCGCCCATCATCTGCACGACCCACAGCAGGGCGCTGTCGAGCCCGAACTGCACGACGCAGGGCTCTTCGCGATCCGGCAGCGCGCCCGCCACCATCGCCGTGGTGCTCGGCAGGGTGTCCGAGTACTCCTCGTACGAGACCAGGTCGACGCTCTCGAGTGCCAGGTGCGCGCGCACACGGATCTTGTCGGTCAACTGCGAGGACCACAGACGCGCGAAGGACTCGAACGCCGCCCCCAGGTGCCGAGTGCTCTCGCGTCCGAGCTGCGCAGGGCGCCCGAAATCGTACGGGGGGAACCGGGAGGCGGGATCGTCGATCACTGCGGCGGTCATGGTGGTCTCCTCGACGGTGGTGTGCACGGCGCTGGTGTTCACGGCGCTCAGTCCTTCGCGGCAGCGGCGAGGGCCGGGATCAGCGCTCGAACCTGCTCTTCCTCGGTCGACTCGACGACGATGTCGACGCGTCTGTTGCTCGCCAGAGCCTGCGGGCTGTCGCCCTTCACGATCGGGCGGGTGTCGGAGAACGCGGTCGCCTTCACACGCGGACCGCCGACGCCCTCGTGCTCGACGAGGAACCGGGCGACTTTGGTTGCCCGCCCGCCCGACAGCTCCCAGTTCGTCGGGAACGGATCGGCCGACTGCCGGTGGTCGGCGTGTCCCTCGACGCTCACCTGGTTGTCGACCGTGATGAGCACATCGCCGATCGAGTCGAGCACCGCATCGGCTTTGGCCGAGAGGTCGGTGCTGTTGTCGGCGAAGAAGGTCTCGGCGCCGACGAGCCCCACCTGCAGGCCC
>NZ_JAGGPD010000479.1 GCF_018613995.1 Microbacterium sp. ISL-103
GCTCGTGTGTGCTGATGGTCAAGAAGGTCGTCGGGCAGGAGCTCACCAAACTCGGTCAGACCGTGTCGAACGCGCTGTGCGAGCACTTCGACATGTCGCGCCGACAGCTGTTCGACGCGGTGCGGGTGGCGCAGCTGACCACCTTCAGCGGGATCGTCGAGCGGTTCGGCCGGGGCCGGGGCTGCGATATCTGCAAGCCCGCGATCGCCAGCATCCTCTCTGTGCTGGTGGGGTCGCACGTGCTCGACGGCGAGAATGCGACCCTGCAGGACACCAACGCCCACGTCATGGCCAACATGCAGAAGTACGGCACGTACTCGGTGGTGCCCCGCATGCCGGGAGGAGAGGTGACTCCCGAGGGGCTGCGCGCGATCGGGCAGGGCGCGAAGGACTTCGCGCTCTACACGAAGATCACCGGTGGGCAGCGCATCGACATGTTCGGCGCTCGCCTCGAGCAGCTGCCGCAGATCTGGCAGCGCCTGGTGGACGCGGGATTCGAGTCCGGGCAGGCGTACGGCAAGTCGTTGCGCACGGTGAAGTCGTGCGTCGGCTCGACGTGGTGTCGCTACGGCGTGCTCGACGCGGTCGGCATGGCCGTCACCCTCGAGCTGCGGTATCGGGGGCTTCGAGCACCTCACAAGCTCAAGCTCGGTGTGTCGGGCTGCGCCCGGGAGTGCGCCGAGGCGCGGGGCAAGGACGTCGGGGTCATCGCGACCGAGACCGGGTGGAACATGTATGTCGGGGGCAACGGCGGGTTCTCTCCGCGGCACGCGCAGCTGCTCGCTTCGGACCTCGACGACGACGGGCTGATCCGGGCGATCGACAGGTTCTTCATGTACTACATCCGCACCGCCGATCGGCTGCAGCGCACGGCGCCGTGGTGCGAGGAGCTCGAGGGCGGACTCGACGGCCTCCGGAGCGTGATCTTCGACGACAGCCTCGGCATCTGCGCCGACCTCGACGAGGCCATGGCGCAGCACGTCGACCGGTACGAAGACGAATGGGCCGCGACCCTTCGCGACCCGGAGAAGCTCGAGCGGTTCCGCTCGTTCGTCAACGCCGCGGACACCCCCGACCCCTCGCTCGCCTACGTCTCGGAGCGGGGCCAGATCCGTCCGGCGACCGCCGAGGAGCGTCGGAGCGGCGGCGTGCTGATCGCGGGCACCGCACTGGAGGTACGACGATGAGCATCGCTGCGCAGACGGATCTCGGTGTGCGGGTCTGCACCGTCGGCGACCTCGAGGTCGAGCGGGGGAGAGCCGCCCTGATCGACGGCGACCAGGTGGCGCTGTTCCTGCTTCCCGACGGCACGGTGCATGCGGTCGACAATCTCGACCCGTACAGCGGGGCGCACGTCATCTCCCGCGGCATCGTCGGCTCGAAGGGCGAAGCGCCCACCGTCGCATCGCCCCTGCACAAGCAGGTCTTCGACCTTCGCACAGGCGAGTGCCTCGAGACGCAGGGGAAAGGACCCGCGGCACTGCGGGTCTGGGCCGTCTCCGTCGTCGACGGGGCCGTGTTCGTCGGCTCGCCGGCGGAGGCGATGTCATGAGGCGCGCCCTGGTCGGCAGAGTCGACCTGATCGGCGGTGGACCCGGCCCCGCGGACCTCCTCACGATCCGTGCCTACAGACTGCTGATGGCGGCCGATGTCGTGGTGGCCGACAGGCTCGGCCCGTTCGAGGAACTCCGCCGCGAGCTGCCCCCGCACGTCGAGGTCGTCGCCGTCGGGAAGCAGCCGGGCAACCACCCTGTTCCTCAGCACGAGATCCACCGGCCCACCGTC
>NZ_JAGGPD010000480.1 GCF_018613995.1 Microbacterium sp. ISL-103
GGGCGAGCCTGCTCCGCCGCGCCCGCGCGACCTCGCCCGAACTGGCCGAGCAACTGACCGACCGCGAGCTCGAGATCCTCACCTACCTTCCGACTCGCATGACCAACACCGAGCTGGCAGCCCGCTGCTATGTGTCGCCCAACACGATCAAGACCCACATGGCTCACATCTACCGCAAGCTCGCGGTGCCCAACCGCAACACGGCCGTCGCGCGCGCACAGGACCTCGGCCTGATCTGACCCCGCGGTATATCGCCCTGAAAGGGTGACGCGGCCGTGCGCCCTGCGCCCGAGAGTGGCACCGTGAGCGATGCGAGCGTGCCTGAGGAGTCACCCCCTCAGCTTCGGCGCGCCACACGCGGGCCGCGACCACGCAGCATCCAGATCACCGTGACGCGCCCCCTGCTGTTCGGCTTCGCGCTGGTTCTCGGCGGGCTCGGCGCGTTCGTCCTCGGCGTCGCCGCGAGCTCGGTCGCCACGATCCTCATCTACATCGCGATTGCCCTCTTCGTCGCCCTCGGCCTCGACCCGGTGATCCGCTGGCTGGAGGCACACCGGGTGTCGCGAACGCGCGGACTGCTGATCGTCTCGGGCGGCTTCCTCGTCTTCCTCGCCGTCGTGATCGGGTTCATCCTCCCGCCCGCCCTGGTGCAGGTGGGCGAGTTCGCACGCTCCATCCCCGCGGCCATCGCCGACTTCCGCACCTCGGAGGCGTACACAGCCTTCGAAGCACAGGTCGGAGATGTCGTCGGAACCGCACTCGATCAACTCGCGGCGTTCTTCGCGGATCCCGGCAACCTGCTCGCCGTCGGAGGCGGAGTGCTCGCCGTGGGTTTCGGCGTCGGCAACGCGATCTCCGGTGTGATCATCGTCGTCGTCCTCACGCTGTACTTCCTCGCGTCGCTGTCGTCCATCAAGTCCGCGTTCTACTCGCTCGCACCCGCGCGCGATCGAGCCAGACTCCGATCGCTCACGGAGCAGATCACCGACTCGATCGGCGGATATCTCATCGGGATGGTGGTGCTCGCCGCCTGCAATGCGGTGTTCGCGACCCTCCTGCATCTGATATTGGGGCTCCCGGCTCCTGCGTTCATGGGGCTGGCCGCCTTCCTGATCACCCTGATACCGCTCATCGGTCCGGTCGCGTACTGGATCTTCGCCTCGGTCGTCGCCCTGTTCCGCGACCCCCT
>NZ_JAGGPD010000481.1 GCF_018613995.1 Microbacterium sp. ISL-103
TTCTGCGGGACGACATCGACCTCGCCGGCGTCGGCCGCACGCGCGATCACGCGCAGCACCGACGGAGGCGCGACGAGGATGGTCGGTCGATATTCCTGCAGGCGGGCGACGTTGTCGCGCATGTCCCCGAACACATCGAAGTAGCGGAACGACACCGCCCGCGACCCGACCGATTCATACAGGGTGTTGTCAGCCCGCAGGAAGAGTGCGATCCGGTGCCCGAGAAGTCCGCCGCGTGGAAGCGTTCGGGCAAGCACCGTCCCCACCCAGGCGTCGCGTTCGGCACTGCTGACGACGAACAGGCCGCGATGGCCGCTGGTGCCGCTCGACAGACCGACGGAGTTCGAGCCGAGATCGGCCTCGAAGTCGCGGGAGCGCTCGTTGGCGATCGCGAGCGCGAGCGCATCATCTCTGCCGACACCCACGGTGTTGATGTCGTCGAACCGACTCATCATGACCCGCTTGTCCATGAGCGGAAGGGCGTCGAACGAGCGTGTCCGCAGCTGCTCGCGGAAGTAGGGCGAGCGCCGACGCAGGAACCGCAGGTGCGCGCTGAGAAGGCGCTTCTGCCGGCGCCGGATCGCAGACCGCGTGCGCAGCGGCCGGAACCATCGCACGGCGGCGAACTCCCCGAGTATGCGAAGCGTGCCCATCAGCCCAGCAGGTCCTTGCCGCCGAGCGGATCGTGACTGCAGACCACGCGGATGCCCGCAGCGGCGAGATGGCCGAGCATCGTCGCCGTGGCCGAGTATCGATCGGCGTCGTGCTGAATCGCGCGCGGCAGCGCACGCAGCCGCGACGACGCATCGATCAGGTCGCTCCCCCACGCCGCATCGCCGGCGAGCAGCACACTGTGCTCGACCAGCGCGCCGAGGTGACCGTCGGCATGCCCCGGCAGGTCGACGACGAGGTAAGAGCCGTCGCCGAGCAGATCGTGGGCATGCAGAGTGACGCCGCCGACCAGGACCTCGCGGAGCTGCGGGTCATCGAGCACCGTCTTCTCGGCGGTCGCGAACCACTCCGGCAGAAGGCCGGTGAGCACCCCCTCGCGCAGTCGCGGAGCCGCGAGCGTGCGTTCCTGGCCGGCGCTCAGCACGAATTCCGCATCGGGGAACCTGCGCACCCCTCCGACATGATCCGGATGCAGGTGAGACAGCACGACATGCGTCACGGATGCCGGATCGACGCCGTCGGATGCGAGCCTGACGGCCACATCGTCGGCGTCGCTGACGGTGGGAGGCAGAAGCCGGCGGTAGACCGCTCCGCGCCAGCCGGTGTTCCAGATCCCGGTCGCGTAACCGGTGTCGAACAGCACGCGACGCCCGTCCCTCGCGTCGTAGAGGAACACACCGGAGGGGAACTCCCGGACTCCTCGTGACGCACCGCGGAACATCGCGCCGACGTCGTGCGCCGTGCTGCCGCAGACGTAGTGCCGGAGCCTGGCCGTCATGCGATCGCCCGCTGATGCGCAGCGACGGCGGCGAGAGCGTCGTCGAGGGAGACCTCAGGGCGGTAGCCGAGCTCCGACGTGGCACGCGTGATGTCGAGGGTCTGCGAGTAGGCGATGGTGCTGAGCGTGTAGCGGGTGAGCGGAGGCTCGGGGCGCCCGGGAAGGACGGAGCAGGCCCCCTCGAGCAGCGATGCCAGCACCCAGGCTGCTCGTCGATTCATGGGACGGAACCGAGGCTGCTCCCCCATCTCCGAGAGCAGCGTCGTCAGCAGCTCGCGGAACGGACGAGGATCGCCGTTCGTGATGTTGTACACCCCGCCCGCGCCATCTCCGGCGGTGAGGGCGAGACGCAGCGCCGAGGCGACGTTCTCGACCGCCGTCACATCGATGAGGTTGTCTCCCCCGTCGAACAGAGGCACGCCGATTCGGGCATGCACGTCGAGGAGTCTCGGCACCAGACTCGGATCTCCCACTCCGATGAGACCCCTCGGCCGCACGATCACCAGCTCGGAGAGCCGTCCTGCAGCCCGTGCTTCAGCGAGCAGGCGCTCTGCGGCGATCTTCGATCGGATATAGCCGTTCAGTCGATTCTCGGAGTCGACGTCGGGCTCCCTGATGTCCAGACGGTCACGGCCCGCGGCGTACACGCTCGGAGACGAGACGTGAACGACGCGACGCACGCCGTTGCGTCGGGCGAACTCGATCACGTGCGCCGTGCCCTCGACGTTCGCTTCGACGAATTCCCGCCATGCTCCCCAGGGCGTCGACAGCGCTGCGCAGTGGATCACGGCATCCACCGGAAGATCCAGAATGCGCAGTGAGGCGAGATCGCCGACGATGAGGTGCTCGGGATCCGAGACCCGAGCGAGGGCCTCGGCGTTGCGGCCGGCGGCGAACACTTCGTACCCGTGAGCCCGCAGATCGCGCACGGCGTAGCCACCGAGGAACCCGCTCGCCCCCGTCACCAGCACACGGGCTCCGGACATGCCCCTCACCCTAGCCGCCCTATTGTGGTCGGATGCGCATCGCCATGGTCACCGACTATTACCTGCCGACCCTCGGTGGGGTGCAGACCGTGATCAAGGCGCACAGAGAGGCCCTGGAATACGCGGGGCACGAGGTCTTCGTCTTCGCGCCGCTCGCAGAGCAGAGCTCCGACCCGCACATCGTCCGGCTACCGACGGCGCGTGGCTTCGCTCCCGACGGATACCCCTTCACCTGGACGCCGTCTGCGGCCGCGCGGACACTGCACGACGACCTGCGTTCGCGCGAGATCGACATCGTGCATGTGCACACCGAGATGTTCGCGGCGCTGGCGGGTTTCGAGGCGGCGAGGGCCCTCGGCATCCCGGTCGTGCAGACCATGCACGGGCGCATCGATGTGTACACCCGTTCGGTGCTGCCGCTTCCCTCGATCACCACGGTGCTGCTGGCGGCGATGCATCGGCGACGCATGAGCCATGACCGCTCGCGGATCGATCCGACTGCGCCGTACGCTGCGACCCGCATGGCGCGGCGGATGTGGCGGCTGATGGTGAGTCAGGCGAACCATGCAGATCACGTCATCGTCCCCTCCGCTCACTTCGCCGCGAAGCTCGCGGCGCAGGGCGTGCAGACGCCTCTCACCGTTCTCTCCAACGGCCTCGAGGACACGGTGCTCGAGGCGGTCGGCGCTCCCACCCCTCGCTCGCTGGCACGCGGCGAGGAGCTGCGGGTGGTCTGGTGCGGACGTCTCTCGCCCGAGAAGCGACCCGAGGTCTTCGTCGAGGCCGTGAGCCTCGTCCCCGGCATCCGCGCCGAGATGTTCGGCGATGGGGTGGCCAGACGCCGCGTCGCCTCGGCGACCGAGGCCCATGCCGACGGCCGGCTCATCGTGCACGGCGCCGTGCCCCAGTCACGCGTCCTCGAGGCGATGGCGCGTGCGCACGTGCTGGTGTCGAGCTCGCTCGACTTCGACAACCAGCCGATGGTGATCCTCGAGGGCATCGCAGCCGGTCTTCCGGTGATCGTGACGGATCCCGACCTCGCCGAGATGCTGCCACCGGGCGGCGGAACCATCACCCGCACATCGGACGCCGAGGGACTCGCGTCGGCCATCCGCGAACTTCGCGACGACCCGGCGCGTCTGCTCGAGATGAGCAGCGCCGCGATCGCACATCGCGCGGGGGCTGATTCCGACCCGGTGACGCTCAGGCGTCGATCGACTCCCGCGAGAGACGGTCGGAGGAGTCGATGATGAACTCGCGTCGAGGGGCGACCTCGTTGCCCATGAGAAGCTCGAAGACGCGACCCGCCGCCTCGGCATCCTCCATGCGCACGCGGCGGAGCAGGCGACCACCGCGATCCATCGTGGTCGATGCCAGCTGCTCGGCATCCATCTCGCCGAGACCCTTGTATCGCTGGATCGGCTCGTGCCAGCGCTTGCCCGCCTTGCGCAGCTTGGCGAGCAGAGTGTGCATCTCCTGCTCGCTGTAGGTGTAGATGGTCTCGTTGGGCTTCGAGCCCGGGTTCATCACGATCACCCGGTGCAGGGGCGGCACCGCCGCGAACACGCGTCCGTGCTCGATGAGCGGGCGCATGTACCGGTAGAAGAGCGTGAGCAGCAGGGTGCGGATGTGCACG
>NZ_JAGGPD010000482.1 GCF_018613995.1 Microbacterium sp. ISL-103
GGTCTCGCCCGAGAGCATCACGGCGTCGGCACCGTCGAGCACCGCGTTCGCGACGTCGGAGGTCTCTGCGCGAGTGGGCACGGGGCTGTTGATCATCGACTCGAGCATCTGCGTCGCCACGATGACCGGCTTCGCCATGCGACGTGCCAGCTCGACGGCGCGCTTCTGCACGATCGGCACCGCCTCGAGGGGCAGCTCGACGCCGAGGTCGCCTCGGGCGACCATGATCGCGTCGAACGCGTCGACGATCTCCTCGACCGCGTCGACGGCCTGCGGCTTCTCGACCTTGGCGATGACGGGGACCGTGACGCCCTCTTCAGCCATGAGCTCGTGCACGCGGTCGACGTCTTCCGCGTTGCGGACGAACGACAGGGCGATGAGGTCGGCGCCGATGCGCAGACCCCAGCGGAGGTCGTCTTCGTCCTTCTCGCTCAGTGCGGGGACGTTGACGGCGACACCGGGCAGGTTGATGCCCTTGTTGTTCGAGACCGCGCCGGCGACGATGACGCGGGTCGTGACCGTCACGCCGTCGGTCTCGACGACCTCGACGCGGACCTTGCCGTCGTCGATCAGCAGGAAGTCGCCCGGCTTGACGTCCTGGGGCAGGCCCTTGAAGGTCGTGCCGCAGATGTCCTTGTTGCCGATGATGTCTTCGGTCGTGATCTTGAAGATGTCGCCCTTGGCGAGCTCGTAGGGGCCGGCCTCGAACTTGCCGAGTCGGATCTTCGGTCCCTGCAGGTCGACGAGGATCGCGACCGCGCGGCCCGCGTCATCGGCAGCGCGACGGACGTTGGCGTAGTTGTTCTCGTGCACGGAGTAGTCACCGTGGCTGAGGTTCAGACGGGCTACGTCCACACCTGCGTCGATGAGTGCACGCACTGTCTCGTACGTGGAGGTGGCGGGGCCCAGGGTGGCGACGATTTTCGCGCGTCTCAAAGATTGCTCCAGGGTAGTGGGGGATGGAAATCAGGCGACGGTGCCGCGGCTCAGCCTACGCGGGCTGGAGGCCGATAGCGACTTCATGCGGACGCACCGGCTCGGGCAGCACGGTCGTGCCCATGAGGAAGCGGTCGACGTTCGCCGCAGCCGCACGGCCCTCGGCGATCGCCCACACGATGAGCGACTGGCCACGACCGGCATCGCCGGCGACGAAGACACCGGGAACGGTGGACTCGTAGCTGTCGTCACGACGGAAGGCGCCACGCTCGGTCAGCTGCGGAAGCGTGTCCTCGGTGTAGCCGTCCTGCTCGGGACCGGTGAAGCCCATCGCGATCAGCACGAGGTCTGCAGGGATCTCGCGCTCGGTACCGCTCTTGGGCACTCGCCTGCCGTCGATGTACTCGGTCTCCGCGACGCGCAGTGCGCGCACCTCGCCGACGTCGTTCGAGAGGAACTCGACGGTCGAGGCGAGGAACATCCGCTCACCACCCTCTTCATGCGCGGACGACACCTCGAACAGGGTCGGCATCATCGGCCAGGGCTGGTGCGCGGGACGCTCGGTGCCGGGCTGCACGCCGATGGCGAGGTTGGTGACGCTCAGCGCGCCTTGACGGTGCGCGGTGCCGATGCAGTCGGCACCGGTGTCACCGCCGCCGATCACGATGACGTGCTTGCCTTCGGCGCTGATCTGCTCGGGGACCTTGTCACCGGCGACCGCGTGGTTCGACTCGACGAGGTACTCCATCGCGAAGTGCACGCCGTCGAGGTCGCGGCCGGGGATGGACAGGTCGCGGGGAACCGTCGAACCCGTGGCGATCACGATCGCGTCGTAGCGCGCCCGCAGGTCGGCCCAGGAGATGTCCTTGCCGATCTCGACTCCTGCGCGGAACCGGGTGCCCTCTTCCTGCATCTGACGAAGGCGCGACTCGAGCTGCCCCTTCTCCATCTTGAAGTCAGGGATCCCGTAGCGCAGCAGACCGCCGATGCGGTCGTCGCGCTCGAACACGGCGACGGTGTGCCCCGCGCGCGTGAGCTGCTGTGCGGCGGCCAGGCCCGCGGGTCCCGAGCCGACGACCGCGACGGTCTTGCCGGTGAGACGAGCGGGAGGCTGCGGTTCGACCCAGCCCTTGGCGAAGGCCTCGTCGATGATCGAGACCTCGATCTGCTTGATCGTCACCGGGGGCTGGTTGATGCCGAGCACGCACGAGCTCTCGCACGGCGCCGGGCACAGCCGACCCGTGAACTCCGGGAAGTTGTTGGTCGCGTGCAGACGATCGATCGCCGCACGGCCTTCGCCTCGCCAGGTCAGGTCGTTCCACTCCGGGATCAGATTGCCCAGCGGGCAGCCCTGGTGGCAGAACGGCACACCGCAGTCCATGCAGCGTCCGGCCTGGCGCTTCAGGACGGCCTGGTCGCCGGCCTCGTAGACCTCTTTCCAGTCCATGATGCGCACCGGCACGGGGCGACGCGGGGGGAGCTCGCGCTCCGTGGTCTTCAGAAAGCCTTTGGGGTCAGCCACCGGTCACCTCCAGGATGCGGTTCCAGACGATGTCGCCATCGGGATCGATGCCTTCGGCGACTGCTTCCTCGCGCATGCTGCGCACTGCGGCGTAGTCCCGCGGAAGCACCTTCGTGAACTGGCCGGCGGTCTCATCGAACCGCGCCAGGATGTCGGAGCCGAGCGGCGAGGCCGTCCGCTCCACGTGCTCGGCGATCAGGCTGCGGAGCACTTCGAGGTCCGCCCGGTCGAGCGGCTCGAGCCGGAGCTCGCCGCTGCCGAGGGACTGCGCGTTCACCTTGCCGGAGTCGAGCGAGTGGATGTACGCCACTCCCCCGGACCTGCCTGCTCC
>NZ_JAGGPD010000483.1 GCF_018613995.1 Microbacterium sp. ISL-103
GCCAGCGGTGGAGTTGACTCTCAGAGAACGCCAGGCGCTGATGCTGATCGCGGAGGGGCTCACCAACCGTCAGATCGGTGAGCGCCTTGGCCTCGCCGAGAAGACCGTCAAGAACTATGTCTCCGGGCTCCTCGCCAAGCTCGGGATGCAACGCCGCACCCAAGCTGCCGTGTTTGCGACAGAAGAGTGGGAAGGTCGCGCCCGGCCGTGATCAGGCGTCAGCCGGCTCGGCCGGCTGGTCCCGCGCATCACAGATCCGAGGTTCCGGCCTCACCACTTTCGCCGGGGGACCTTCGGCCCTGCCCGGCGAGCACGCGAACGGAAACGATGGGAGGAGGGGGAGCCACATCGCTGCTGAAGGAGCACCATGAACGACTCGATCTTCGCCGTCCTGCCCACCCTGCAGGTTGGTCCCGCTGACCTCGCACTTCCGCCGACCCAGCCCATCGACATCACCGCTCTGATGCTCGAGGAGAAGGAATCGTGACAGCGAACAGCTCACCCAGCCCGGGGCCGATGATCGCGATCGTCTACGAATCGCTGTTCGGCAACACTCGTCTCATCGCAGAGACAATCGCGGACGGCATCCGCGAACAACACATGCCCGTGACCGTCGTGCCGGTCGCGAAAGCAGCCGCGCTCCCAGAATGCGATGTCCTCGTGGTGGGAGCTCCCACCCACGCACACTCGTTGAGCAGCCCGGCATCACGCACTGAAGCCGAACGATGGGCGCTCAATCCCTCGAGGCACCTGGCGCTGGAGAGCGGGAGTCTGACCACAGGAGTCCGAGAGTGGATCGAGCTACCGCCCGCCGCACGACACGGCTACGTGGCCTTCGATACTCGTGTCGACATGCCCCGCATCTTCACCGGCGCTGCGTCATCCGCGATCGGTAGGCGGTTGAAGAAGCACGGGCTACGCGAGGTGCTCCCGGCGGAGAGCTTCCTCGTGGATAAGGACAGTCATCTCCTCCCGGACGAGCATGACCGCGCACTGCGCTGGGGTCGTGAGATCGCGGCGACAACGCGGGCGCTGACAGGCCCCTCGACGCGCGTGCACACGTGAACGCCACGAATACGCGTCACGCGCGGACGACATCAGGCGCTACCCTGGCCTTCCTCGGCGGCGCCGATACCGTGACCGGGTCACGCTACCTCGTCACCGACTCCACCTCACGGGTTCTGGTCGATTGCGGTCTGTTCCAAGGCTTCAAGGTGCTGCGCCAGCGCAACCGTGCTCCGTTCCCGGTTCCACCGAGCTCGATCGACGCAGTCGTTCTCACCCATGCTCATCTCGATCACTCCGGGTATCTTCCGGCGCTCGTGCGCGATGGGTACCGCGGACACATCTACGCGAGCGAGGGCACCTCGGCTCTCTGCCGGATCATGCTCCTGGACAGCGCGCACCTGCTGGAGGAGGAGGCGCGTCACGCCGCACGGCATGGATGGTCCAGGCATGAAAAGCCGCGACCGCTCTATACGGTCGATGACGCAAAGGTGGCACTCGAGCGATTCGTCGCCGTACCCGAAGGGGGAGCGGTGCCGGTGGCGGGTTCGATGACCGCGAGACTTCTCGGTGCCGGCCACATCCTCGGGGCAAGCAGCGTCTACCTCGACGTCGACGCACGGCGGGTGTGCTTCACCGGCGACCTCGGCCGCTCGGACGACCCCCTCATGCGCGCCCCTCACGCGTTCGAAGGAGCAGACGTCCTCGTCACCGAGTCGACCTATGGAGATCGCCGACACGCCAAGGTCGATCCCGAAGAGCAGCTGCGTGACATCGTGAATCGCACCGTCCATCGTGGGGGAGTGGTGCTGATCCCGGCGTTCGCCGTGGGGCGGACGGAGACAGTACTTCTGCACCTGTCGCGGCTTCGGGAACGCGGGGCGATCCCCGACGTGCCTATCTATGTCAACAGCCCCATGGCGGTCAGCGTCGCCGACGTCTATCGCAACCGTCCTGACTCTCCGGATCTTTGGCAACGATGTGCCGATCCGGGCCGAGGTCGCGATGATCGATGCGATGTCAGCTCATGCGGATGCCGACGAGCTCATCGCATGGATGAAGGGTGCTCCGCATCCGCCCCAGGCCGTATACGTCACCCGGCGAACCTTCCGCAGCGGACACTCTCAGACTCCGAATCGAACGGGAGATGGGGTGGCCGGCTCAGGTGCCCGATCAAGAGCAGCAGGTTCAGATCACGGAGCACCATGCAGCTGCGCACGCGATGTCGGCCTGATACGTGAGATCAGCAGCTTCGTCGACGCTGCGGCGAAGGACCTTCGACCCGACAAGTGCGCCTGCACAGCGAAAGACTTCGAGCGTACCCACCCGTCAAGGAGGAATGATGCGAGCAGCAGTTGTCTCAGAGTTCGGTTCACCGGCGCACGTTGACGAGCGTCCGATCCCACAGCCTGGTGCCGGCCAGGTCCTGGTCCGCTTGGAAACGTGCGGACTCTGTCACACCGACATCCATGCGATGCGCGGAGATTGGCCTGTGAAGCCGAACCTGCCTCTGGTCCCGGGCCACGAAGGTGTGGGGATCATCGAGCAGATCGGCGACGGGGTGACCGGCCGTACTGTCGGGCAGCGGGTGGCGATGCCCTGGCTCGGCCACGCGTGCGGGGAATGCCGATACTGCGTCAGCGGCCGAGAGAACCTCTGCGAGCATCAGTACAACAACGGCTACGCCGTCGACGGAGGGTTCAGCGAGTACATGCTTGCCGACGCCCGCTTCGCCACCCCCGTTCCTGACGGTGTCAGCGCCCTCGACGCCGCACCTCTCACCTGTGCCGGAGTCACCACCTATGCGGCGATCAAGAACGCACGCGTCATCCCCGGAGAGACAGTCGCCATCTTCGGTGTCGGTGGACTCGGACACCTCGCGGTCCAGTACGCACGCCTGGTCGGTGCGAAAGTCATTGCAGTGGATGTCACCACTGAGAAGCTCGACTTGGCCACTGAGCTTGGAGCGGATCATGTCGTCAACGCGCGCGACACGGATCCAGTTCAGGCGATCCGGGCTCTCGGCGGAGCGGACGTCGTCGTGGTCCTCGCCGTCGCGCCCGCAGTCTTCGATCAGGCCTTCACTTCTCTGAATCGCGGAGGCAGACTCGTTCTTGTCTCGTTGCCAGCCGGAGGGGAGCTGACCGTGCCGGTCTTCGACACCGTCCTGAAGGGGATCAACATCATCGGCTCCATCGTCGGCACGAGACAGGACCTCGCCGAGGTCTTCGCCCTGCATGCTGCAGGGCGAACTCGGGTGGTCACTGAGACCCGCGAACTTCAGAGCGTGAACTCCTCTGTCGAAGAGGTGCTCGCCGGCACGGTTCCCGCTCGTCTTGTGTTTCAGTACCACACCGCGGACGTCGTACCGGTCAGAGAACCCGCTGCTGTAGGTCGCTGAGAGATTGCGGGCTGAAGTCGCTCCGTCCGTGCCAGCCCTTCGCTGTGTCGGCATCCGAGAAAGTGAAGCTGATTCATGACGACCGGGACGCCGATAGTCCGGGTGACTGTTCCTGTCACCCGTGATGTGCCAGACCTTGAAGTGAGATTGGGCTGCTCTGGGCGCGACACCGTGACTTGAGTCCCATCGAAGACAACCGAGCTCTCCGCCTGGGCGACGCCACCTGATAGAACTTGCACCGACTGCGTCGAGCACCCTAATACACCAGCCGCGCGGGAAGCTTAGGTGCCCCCACCGCGCCGCGACCAACGAGGCTCTTCGCGCCCTCCGCATGGCCGACGATGTCGAACCCGGTTCGTGCCATACAAAGATCGATGAGCGACGGACGGTTGCTACTCGTACGAACCGCGTGGGGGACTCCCCGGAGACCTGCGGCGTTGTCCAGGACGGCGGTCATCCACGCTGCATCGTCCGGCGCGAACGGTACGAATGTGGCGTCGAGGTAGTGCGCCCATTCCCATACGTTCTCGCCATCCGGATCACCGAGGTAGCCACGGCCTGTGGGGCGCTCGACCGGCAGCATCCGAAGATCGGCGCACGCGGTCTCCGCGTCGGGAAACAGATCCACCCAGCTCGCGATTCCGATGCGCGCGGCGGTGGGGTCTGTGCGTGTGCCGGGATAGGCGCGAACAGCCTTCTGGATGTCCTGCTTCACCTTTCTCAGTACCTCGCGCGGCGCCTGCGACGCCGTCTCGCGTCGAGGTGCAACCACGAACAGAACGCACAACCCAGTGTGTGCGAGAGAGCGTCGGTGCATCCAAGCCGGGTCATTTACGAGGAGGATGTCACCGACGTCAATGTCAGTTGGCTTGTCTGCCAGCAATCGGACAAGGTTACCATTCTGGAATTCTGCGTAAACCACGACGCCATTGTCGGATACTCGCTTCACGCGCGCGAGTGCACCGCCAAACACCGTATCGGCCGCCCACAGGTCTCCAGGATTCCCCATAGTCCGAAACTAGCGGCTGCCGCCGACCTTGTTGCATCATCGGACCGGGTCGATGACTGACTGGCCTGCCGAGTCGAGCATGAAGGCAATCTACGTAGACAGCTGATGCTCGAGCACCGGAGATAGAGACATTCGCTCCCTTGCGCGACGAGTAGACTCAGCCACGGGTCAGCTAGGCAAGGGCGCGCGCCATCTGGTCCAGCGCTGCCTCGCCGGGAACATACCTGCGAGTGCGTCAGTCTTCGTGGTGCTCTCGAGTCGGCGGGGTACGAAGTGCGCACAGCGCATTCATCGATCAAGCGCTTTGAAAGACACCGCCCGTCGGGGTGTCATCCATTGGACGTACGTCATGCTGACTACTTCGGGTGACAGGTCTTGGTCGGCCCTAGATAACTCAAAGATGTGACGCCCGCAAACGAATCCTTCGCATCCCGCGGTGTCCCGTTGTGTCCCGGAAAAGCCAGCGCTGTGACTCGAACGACGAATGAGGGCAGAATGAAGCCCGGTTGCCCGCATTCGGCATGGGTTTAGCGTGCCGAAAACACAAAAAAACCCGCGATCTCTCGCGGGTTTCGTTGTGGACCTGGGGGGACTCGAACCCCCGACCCCCTGCATGCCATGCAGGTGCGCTACCAGCTGCGCCACAGGCCCAGAATCGCTTCCGAACTGCTCGAAGCAACTTGAACAGAGTACTACACGGATCGCGCGCAACACCAATCGGGCCGAGGCTCCCGGGCGCGTCGTCACGCGGAACAACGGAGCATGCGCCTGCGTTGTCACCACCGTGAGCATTCTCGACAGCGTGGTGATCGGCGCAGGTCAAGCCGGTCTGTCGTCGTCATACCATCTGACACGCCTCGGCATCTCTCACGTCGTGCTCGATTCCGACGCCGAGCCCGGGGGTGCATGGCGCCACCGCTGGGATGCGCTGACGATGCGCGATGTGCACGGCGTGGCCGAGCTGCCCGGGGATTCGCCCCCTCCGCGCGACGGTCAGCGCGCGAATATGGCCGTCCCGGCATACTTCGCCGCCTACGAACAGGGCAACGATCTGCCCGTCATCCGGCCGGTGCGCGTCGACCGCGTCGATGACGAGGGCGGGATCCTCGTGGTGCACTCGGGGGAGCAGCGATGGCGCACCCGCACACTCGTCAATGCGACGGGGACATGGACCCATCCGTTCCTCCCTCACTATCCGGGCATGGAGACGTTCGTCGGCGAGCAGCTGCACACGGTCGACTACCCGGGGCCGGAGCACTTCGTCGGCAGACGCGTGCTCGTCGTCGGTGGCGGGGCGTCGGCCGTGCAGTTCCTCGGAGCCCTCGCCCCGATCACACACGCTCTGTGGGTCACTCGTCGCGAACCCGTCTGGCGCACCGATGACTTCACTCCCGAGGCAGGGGCTGCAGCGGTCGCACTCGTCGAACAGAGGGTCGCACAGGGTCTGCCGCCGCAGAGCGTGGTGAGTGTGACGGGACTCATGCTGCGGCCGCAGGAGCGCGCGGCCGAACGCCTGGGCGCCTACGCCGCGCGCAGACCCATGTTCGAGCGGATCGAGCCCGACGGTGTGCGGTGGGCCGACGGCTCGTTCGAGCGCGTCGACGTGATCCTGTGGGCGACGGGGTTCCGCCCAGCCATCTCGCATCTCGCTCCGCTGCATCTTCGAAGCGCCTCCGGAGGCATCCGGCTGGATCGGAACGGGCGCGGCACGACCGCAGTGGAGGACCCGCGAATCCAGCTCGTCGGCTACGGTCCCTCCGCGAGCACGATCGGCGCGAATCGTGCAGGGCGTTCGGCTGCGAGGGGTGTGCAGCGCGCACTGTCGACGGCCTCCGTCCCTACCGGATAGTTCCGAGGCGAAGGCCCGGCTCGGTGCCGTGCTGCGGTGACATGCCGTCGCTACGCTGGGGGCATGATCCGTCTGCTGCTCCTGGTCGTCTGGCTGCTGCTGTCGGCCTGGCTCGTGATCTGGACGGGCGAGGGACTCTTCGGCATAGACCAGCGCCGCTCGATTCTGCCCTTCTCCGGAGAGGACACTCTGGGCGCTCCGATCCTCATCGGCGTCGCGTGGGGACTCATCCTCACGTTCGGGGGCGCGATCTCGGGTCTCGGCCGTCGCCGGAGAGTGCGCGGTCAGGCCG
>NZ_JAGGPD010000484.1 GCF_018613995.1 Microbacterium sp. ISL-103
GGCTGAGCTGTTCGCCGGAGCGGGACTGCGCACCATCCTCCTGCCGCGACTGCTGCCGACTCCGGTGCTCGCGTTCGCGGTGCGCCATCTGAAAGCCGATGCCGGCGTCATGGTGACCGCCTCGCACAACCCTCCGAACGACAACGGCTACAAGGTCTACCTCGGCGGCGCCGATCAGGGATCGCAGATCGTCGCACCCGCGGATGCCGAGATCGCCGCGCACATCCAGCGGGTCGCTGATGCGGCGGACGTCTCAGCCCTCCCCCGCTCGACCTCGTACGAGACTGCGAGCGAGGCCGTCGTCGACGCGTATGTCGCAGCGACCGCTGCCGTGGCCCCTGCGCCCGCAGGCACCTCCGGTCTGCGCTGGGTCTACACGGCGATGCACGGCGTGGGCTGGGAGACGCTGTCGAAGATCGTCACGGCGGCCGGGTACCCGCAGCCGATGGTGGTGAGCGAACAGCTCGAGCCTGACGCGACCTTCCGCACGGTGTCGTTCCCCAATCCCGAGGAGCCGGGGGCGATGGATCTGTCCGTCGCGCGCGCCCGCCGCGTGCAGGCCGACTTCATCCTCGCCAACGATCCCGATGCAGACCGCCTGGCGGTCGCCATCCCCGATGCAACGGCGGAGAGCGGATGGCGTCGCCTCACCGGCAACGAGGTCGGACTGCTGCTGGGTGCCAGGGCGGCGCGTGCCGCCGTCGGCATGCCGGGGGCGGCCCTGGCCTGCTCTCTGGTCTCCTCGCCCGGCCTCGCCGCTGTCGCCGCGCACCACGGGCTCGACTTCCATGAGACCCTGACGGGCTTCAAGTGGATCTCCCGCGCGCCGGGCCTCGTGTTCGGCTTCGAGGAGGCACTGGGCTACCTCGTGAACCCCGAGACAGTGCGCGACAAGGACGGCATCTCGGCGGCCGTCGCTATCCTCGGTCTCGCCGCGGACGCGCACGAACGCCACCTTTCGCTCGCCGATCTTCTGGTCGAGCTGGGCGACACGTACGGCCACTTCGCGAGCGGCCAGGTGTCGGTGCGCGTCGACGACCTCTCGGTGATCGACTCCGTGATGCTGTCGCTGCGCACCCTGCCGCCGACGCAGTTCGGGGGCCACACGATCGCCTCGGCCGAAGACCTGCTGCATGCCGGTGACGGACAGCCGTCGGGTGATGTGCTGCGCTATCGGCTCGCCGACGGTTCGCGCATCATCGTGCGCCCGAGCGGCACGGAGCCGAAGCTCAAGGTGTACATCGACGCCAGGGGCGAGTCCGCAGATCAGGCCGCGGCCACCGTGGGCGAGCTCGAGACCGCGGTGCGGACGCTCCTCGACGAGCGCTCCTAGGAATCGGATGCCGAGAAGACACGTCGTCATCACCGCCCATAACGGAGTGCACGCGCGCCCCGTGGCCGAGCTGGTGCGCCTCGTGCAGGCGCACAGGCATGCGGTGACCCTGCGCACGTCGACGGGCGCGATCGTGGATCTCAGCAGCGTTCTCGCGCTGATGGACCTTGCACTCGCGCCCGGCGACGCCGTGGTGCTCGAGACTGCGGACTCGGCAGACGCCGATGCCGTGCTCGACACCCTGGCGGGCGTGCTCGACCCCCAGCGCTGAGCCGTGGCGGTCAGCGTCGGCGGTCAGCCGTCGATGACGGCGACCAGCTCATCGAGGAACGCTTCGAAGGTGGTGCCGCGGCGCACGATGCGCTGCACACTGTCACGTTCGCTGAAGACCTCCACCAGCTGCTCGAAGACGGTCTGGAACGCGGCCCGGTCGCTCTCGCTGAAGGCGGCGAGGGCGACCACCTGCACGCGACCCTCGCCCCAGGCGGCCGACCCGTCGGCGACTCCGATCGCGATCGCCGTTCGCGTGGCCGTCATCTGCAGCGCATGCGGCACCGCGAGCGAATCCGTGAACGCCGTCGACGACATCCGCTCGCGGACGATCGTGTTCTCGACGTAGTCGTCGCCGATCAGGCCGGCCGTGACGAGCAGGCCCCCGAGCCTGCGGATGATCGCCTCCTCGCCGTCATCCGGCAGCGGATAGACGAACGCGTCCGCGACGAAGTACCGGGCGAGTTCCGCGCGCAGGCGCGTCAGACGACGCCCTCGACGCACGCGTGCCGCCGCCTGCTGGATCCGGTCGACGTCGGCGTCGGTGAGGAACGGCTGGATGCGCACGAATCTGTCGCCGGCCGCTCCCGGTTCGATCGTGCTGAGCACGAGGTCGGTGTCGAACGACGCCCAGTCGGGGTCGACGTTGGTGACGACGCTCGTGACCTCGATGGCCGACCCGAGCGAGCGGTCGACGCTCGAGCGCAGCAGCTCGTGGAGCTCGTAGTAGCCGGGACACACGATCGTCGCCGTGAGGATCGACTCCGCCTTGCGACTGCGCTCGAGGCGTCCGCCGACGTGCATCGCGATATAGGCGATCTCGTCGTCGTGGATCGGCGTGCCGAGCCGGTCGTGCAGACCGCT
>NZ_JAGGPD010000485.1 GCF_018613995.1 Microbacterium sp. ISL-103
AGCTGCTCCCGGGCCTGGACCTCACTATTCTGCTTGGACTCGTCGTCGTTGTCGCTGCTGCCGCTGACGTGGTTCGGACTCGGTCTCTGCCAGCAGCGCTCTGGGTTGCGATCGGCGCGGCCCTCATCATGGTCCCGGGTGTCGTCGGGGCATCGACCGAGTACGGGGTCGATAAGGCGCGCGCGTTCTTCACGCTCACTCTGCTAGCCATCCTGGCTGCGACAATCGTGCTTCGCGAGCGGCGTCAGCGAGAAGCTTTTCTTCGCACACTCGCTGGTCTAGGTATCGCTGTGGCTTTTCTGGTCACGGTGGCACCGGCGTCGACCTCGGAGTTGTCTTCTGTCGTGACCTTGTCGGGAACTAACACCATCTCGACGTCGCAGATGATCCTTGCGGGAGCCATCGTGGTTGTCATGGATGCGATCACGAAGCCTCGTCCGCCCGCGCCGCGGATTCTTCTGGGCTTGCTCGGGGCAATCATGATCTTCACTGCACTCAATACGGGGTCCAGGGGCCCTGTCGTGTCAGTCGGAATCAGCATCATTCTCGCCCTGCTGCTTGCCCCCGCATTCAAGCGTCGTCGTGGTCGCTCAATCTTCGCTGTCGCTGCGCTGGCCGCGGTCGCACTGTTCGTCGCCACACGTACCGCCGGAGAAGGTCTGACGCGCGTGGTCTCGTTCCTTTCAGGTGACCAGGACACGTCAACGATGGCGCGAAGCTACTTCTGGGAAACTGCCTGGGCGTACAGCCAGAAGATGCCCACCGGGGGAGGGTGGGGTTTCTTCGGGACCGTTCCCGAGGTGTTCCTCTCCGTGGCTGAGGGTGGGCAGCTCTACCCACACAACCTTGTGCTTGAGATCACTCTTGAGGCCGGTTGGCTGTCGGGAGCTCTGTTCGTTGTCCTCGCGATCGCGTCCGCGGTACGCCTGATCTTCCGCGCTCACGATGGCGTCACCCTGACCCTCTTCGTGTTGCTCGTCTTCACGTTCATCAACGCGATGGTGTCGGGAGACATCAACGACAACCGGCTCATGTGGACCCTGCTCATGATCGCTTGGGTGATTCCCAAACCGTCAGCAGGGGACGACGAGGCAACGTCTAGTGGCCGGGTCGATAGCAAGCTGAAGCATCGGCGGGCCTCGCTCGCAACGACATGAAGCGGCAGTGGGGCTGAAGCTCAGCGGCAGCTTGCTGCGGTCGCATGCCGTCGGACGAACCCGTCGATGCTGGCGTTCCGGTCCCACGCTGAACGGGTCCCCACAGGCGCCCATGGTTGAATCGCTAGGTGACTGACCCCAGCCTTCCGCCAGCGACGCGGCGCGAACAGCGCGCTGCTCGTGCAGCTGCCGCAGAGACTTCGAGCAGCCCCTCCGCAGAACCGACGGGAGACAGTGACGCCGATTCGCGACGCCCCAAGCGCCGCCGCCGTGCGTGGCTCTGGGTGACGATCGTGCTCCTGCTTCTCGTCGGGCTGGCGGCTGCAGGCGTCTGGGCGGGCAGCCGCATCTATACGCAGGCGCAGGAGGCGCGTTCGCATCTGCTCGCCGCCATGCCGTACGTCGCCGAGGTGAAGACGGCGATGCCCGCCTCCGATCCTGAGGCAGCGGCGACGGCAGCGGCCGCGTTCCGCACCGAGGCCCTTGCCGCCCAGAAGGCCTCGTCCGGCAAGGTCTGGGACTTCGTCGAAGGCATCCCGCTGCCACCGCTCGAGAACGTGCGTGCCGTGGGCACGGTGTCGGACGTCGCGGTGACGCTTGCCGACGAGGTGCTCGTGCCGGCGAGCGGCGTGAGCGTCGCCGCACTCGCGCCCTCGGGTGGGCGGATGGACATCGCTGCCCTCCAATCCCTCTCGGGCCTGCTCGATCAGATCGTCGCCGGCACGGACGATGCCGAGCAGAAGCTCGCGACGATCGACGACGATGCTCTTCTCGAGATGGTGAGATCGGGCGTCGACCAGGTCGATACCGCTCTGTCAGAGGTTCAGGCGGTCGCAGGGCCCGCTCAAGACGTCGTCGCAGTGCTTCCCGATGCGCTGGGTGCATCCGGTCCTCGCAACTACCTCGTGATGTTCCAGGGCAATGCCGAAGTGCGTGCCAGCGGCGGTGGACCGGGATCGTTCGTATTGCTCAAGGTCGACAACGGCGCTCTGTCGATCGTGCGCGAGGCAGCGGCGACCGAATTCGACTTCGACATTCCCGAGCCGGTCGTGCCGATCGATGCCGAGACTGAGACGCTGTATTCCGACATCATCGCTCGCTGGATCGCGAACCTGACGGCGACCCCCGACTTCCCGACCAGTGCCGCGCTCGCCAAGGGCTGGTGGGCGACTCTGCACGACGACCAGATCGACGGAGTGATCTCGATCGACCCGATCGGTCTCTCGTACATGCTCAATGCCACGGGGCCGATCACCCTGCCGACGGGCGATGTGCTCACGAGCGAGAACGCTGCGCCGCTGCT
>NZ_JAGGPD010000029.1 GCF_018613995.1 Microbacterium sp. ISL-103
CCCCGCTCATGCCGGGGGCTCCGCTGCCGCGTCGCGCGCGGTCTTCGACGCAGGAGCCGAGGCGCCGATCTTCCAGTAGCCGCAGAAGCTGACGGAGTTCTTGTCGACACCGCGCTCGCCGACGAGAAGCTTGCGGGCGCCGGAGGCGAGTGACTGCTCTCCGGCCGCATAGGCGTGGAACGGCGACTCGGGCAGCGTGAGGTCGCGGAGTCGTCCGAGCGCGAACGCACCAGGAGCGAATTCATGCGGACGAGTGATCCACACGACCTCGACACCGGCCGGATGCGGGAACTCCAGCGCATCCTCGTCGGACGGCACCTCGATGATCGCCGTGCCCGTCGCGGTCGCGGGCAGCGAGGCGCAGATCGAGGCGATCGCGGGCAGAGCCGTCTCGTCGCCGATGAGCACCACGCGGTCGGTGCCGCGCTGCGGGTTGAACGTGAGCCCCTCGTCGATGATCAGCACGTGCTCGCCCGGCTCGCAGGTCTCGGCCCACCGAGAGGCAGGACCCGCCGTACCGTCGGCCGCCGAACCGTGCAGCACGAAGTCCACGTCGAGCTCGGCGCCGGTGTCGGCGGTCGCCGGCCGGAACGCGCGCACGCTGTAGTTGCGCATGACCGGTCGCTCACCGTCGGGGATGCGCAGGAACTTCAGGTATCCGAACATCCTGTTCGCCTTGGCGGGCACGCGTTCGAGTCCTGCATCCCCTCCGATCGGCAGGAACAGGCGGAACCACTGGTCGAAGCCCATCGGGCGGAACCTCTCGATCTCACCGCCGCCGAGCGTGACCCGCATCCAGTGCTCGGAGAGTCGCTCGGTGCGCAGGACGCTGAGGTGGATGAGTTCGGACGACTCGGGCTTGACCATCTTGCTGAATGCCATGCGGGCGCCTTTCAGGGCAGCTGCCAGGGGAAGAGGATCGCGAAGATCGCGGCGGATGCTGCGAGGCAGCAGATGATGAAGACGGTGTCGCGCACGCGGAACGGCACGAGGTGGCGCTCGGTGCGCGTCGGGTGGGCGCCGAAGGCGCGGGAGTCCATGGCGAGGGCGACGCGCTCGGCGTGACGGATGGCTCCGGCCAGCAGCGGCACGATGTACCCCCAGCCTCGGGCGATGCGCGCGAACGGACCGCTGCCTCCGTGGTGGCCGCGCACCCGATGGGCGGCGCGGATGACCGCGAGCTCGTGTCCGAAGCGCGGCACGAACCGGAAGGCGGCCAGCGCCGTGTAGCCGATCCGGTACGGCACCCGCAGCTGCTGCACGCTGGCCCGAACCAGGTCGGGTCCGGTCGTGGTGAGGCCGCCGATGAGGGCCAGAGCGATGATCGCGCCCAGACGCAGTGCGGTGGCGAACCCGATCGCGAGGGCCCCCTGGTACAGCGTCCAGTCGCCGATCTGCAGCATCGCGGGGGTGCCGTCGACGCGTGCGGCATCGACCCACACCGAGAAGCCGACTCCGAGCGCGATCATGCCGACGGGCAGCGCGACGAACAGCAGGGCCGCGGTGCGCACGGTCAGCCGCGCTCCGACGACGATGAGCAGCACCGACAGCACCAGGAAGACGGCGGGTGTGATGAGGTCGCGCACGAAGATGAGCACGAGCATGGCCGGGGCGACAGCGGCGACCTTCGCGAGCGGGTTCAGCGCGTACAGGAACTGACGCGGTGACGATGCGGTCACCGACGCGTACGGATCGAACGTCTGCACGCTCATGCGACCGCCCGCCCCGCGGCGGCCAGCACGCGCTGCAGCGCCGGAAGCCGAAGTCCCGCCTCGACGAAGACCTTCTCGTCGCGGAAGAGCTCGGCGGTGGCACCCGCGGCGTGCACACGGCCGTCTGCGAGGACGACGGTGTGCGAGGCGTGCTCGGCGACGAGCTGGAGGTCGTGCGTCACGATGACGATCGTCGTGCCCTCGTCGCGCAGATCGTGCAGCAGGCTCAGGAGCTCGGATGCCCTGGCGCGATCCTGTCCGAACGTCGGCTCGTCGAGAGCGAGCACCCGAGGGCGCGTGATGAGGGCGGTGCCCACCGACAGTCGGCGCTTCTCGCCGCCCGAGAGCAGGAACGGATGCACCTCGGCCTTCGCCTCGAGCCCGAAGCGGGCGAGCATGGCGTCGACGCGGTCGGTGATCTCGGCATCCGGGGTCTGGCGCAGACGAAGTCCGTGCGCCAGCTCGTCGAACACCGTGTGCGCGATGAACTGGTGCTCGGGGTTCTGGAACACGAATCCGATGCGGCTGGCGAGCTCGCGCGGCGAGGCAGCGCCCGGGTCGATGCCGTCGACGGTGACCTGGCGCTTCGGCGGCGGCACGACTCCGGCCAGCGACTGCAGCAGAGTGGTCTTGCCCGCGCCGTTGGTGCCGACGATCGCGGTCAGGGTGCCCGGCTCGATGTCGAGGTCGATGCCGTGCAGGATCTCGGTGCGATGGCGTCGCACAGTGAGACCGCGGGCGCTGATGATCGGCGGGGTGGTCGTCTGCAGGACCGACGCACGGATGCCGGACGAGACATCGGTTTCTGGTCCTGCAGCCGTGCCGCGATCCTGCAGACGTACCGCGGCCAACGCGGCCCCGAGCTCGTCAGGGGTCAGGGGCAGCTCGTCGAAGTGCGCCCCGGCATGCTGCATCCGCAATGCCGCGAGCGTCGCCCCGGGCAGCCAGACGCCCATCGTGACGAGCTCTGCGGCATGGCTGCGGATGATCTCGGCGGGAGGCCCGTCGAAGGCCACGCGCCCCGCACGGTCGAGCACGATGGTGCGGGTGAGCAGGCCCATGGCCGCGTCGAGGTTGTGCTCGACCAGCAGGATGGCCCGATCGCCCGCCGCGACCACCTCGGTCAGAGCCGCGTAGACATCGTCGATGCCCTGCGGATCGAGGTTCGCGGTCGGCTCGTCGAGCACGATCAGCGGTGACCCCATTGCCAGGGCGCAGGCGATCGCGAGACGCTGCCGCCCGCCGCCCGAGAGCCGATCGGGATTCTCGTCGCGCCTGTCCCACAGGCCGACCCGTCGCAGAGCAGCCTCGGTTCTGGCACGCACCTCGTCGAGCGTCAGCAGCAGGTTCTCGGGGCCGAAGGCGACCTCGTCGTAGACGGTGCCGGTGACGATCTGCGCATCCGGATCCTGGAAGACCATCGCCACATGGGTGCTGAGGGCGGCCGTGTGG
>NZ_JAGGPD010000486.1:0-2189 GCF_018613995.1 Microbacterium sp. ISL-103
GATGCGTCGCGGCTGGCGCTCGCGCGGCCAGATGGCGCGCGACGAGCTCGGCCGATTCGGCGGTACGGCGGCGATCCTGGCGACGCTCCTCATCATGATCATCATCACCGCGATCCTCGCTCTCGTCGTCGTGAACGCTCTCGGCGAGAGCCCGTGGGGAGTGTTCTCGGTCGCGATGACCATCCCGATCGCGCTGTTCATGGGCGCGTACCTGCGGTGGATCCGCCCCGGCAAGATCACCGAGGTGTCGATCATCGGCTTCGTGCTGCTGATGGCGGCGATCATCGGCGGCGGAATGGTCGCCGAGACCGGGTGGGGCCAGGCGATCTTCACGCTCGACCGCACCACGATCGCGTGGGGCATCATCATCTACGGATTCATCGCGGCGGTGCTTCCGGTGTGGATGCTGCTCGCCCCGCGCGACTATCTCTCGACCTTCATGAAGAGCGGCGTGATCGTGGCGCCCGCCGTCGCGATCCTGTTCGTGCGGCCCGAGATCACCGTTCCGGCGTTCAGCGAGTTCGCCGCCGGTGAGACCGGGCCCGTCTGGGCGGGCTCGCTGTTCCCGTTCCTGTTCGTGACGATCGCCTGCGGAGCGCTGAGCGGGTTCCATGCCCTCATCGCCTCGGGCACGACGCCGAAGATGATCGAGAAGGAGAAGCAGACCCGCTTCATCGGCTACGGCGGCATGCTCATGGAGTCGTTCGTGGCGATCATGGCACTCGTGGCGGCGATCTCGATCGACCGCGGGTTGTACTTCGCGATGAACTCGTCGCCTGCCGCGACGCTCGGCACCGTGGAGGGTGCCGTGCAATTCGTCAACAGCCTCGGACTGACCGGGGTGAACCTGACGCCCGAGATGCTCACGAGCACGGCCGAAGCGGTGGGCGAGGAGTCGATCGTGTCCCGCACCGGCGGCGCGCCCACTCTCGCCCTCGGGCTCGCGCACATCATGCAGCAGTGGATCGGCGGCACCGGGATGATGGCGTTCTGGTATCACTTCGCGATCATGTTCGAGGCGCTGTTCATCCTGACGGCCGTGGATGCGGGCACCCGCGTCGCGCGTTTCATGCTGCAGGACTCGGTCGGCAACGTCATCCCTCGCTTCAAAGACACGTCGTGGCGGATGGGCGCGTGGATCTGCACAGCCGTCATGGTCGCGGGGTGGGGAGCGGTGCTGATCATGGGGGTCACAGACCCGCTCGGTGGCATCAACACCCTCTTCCCGCTGTTCGGCATCGCCAACCAGCTGCTCGCGGCGATCGCTCTCGCGGTGGTGCTCACGATCGTGGCGCGCAGACGTACGTTCAAGGCACTGTGGGTCGTCGCCCTGCCTCTGGCTTTCGTGACCGTCGTCACCGTCACGGCCTCGTTGCAGAAGATCTTCTCGACGGTGCCGCAGGTCGGCTACTTCGCGAACCACGTCGCCTTCCGCGATGCCCTCGCAGCAGGAGAGACGTCATTCGGCACGGCCACCAGCGTCGCGGCGATGGAGGCGGTCGTCCGCAACACCATGATCCAGGGCATCCTGTCGGTGACGTTCCTCGTGCTGTCGGTGATCGTCATCACCATCTCGCTCATCAAGGTCATCCAGGCCGTGCGCCCAGGACCCGTCGTCGATCACGAGGATCCCGAGGTGCCGTCTCACCGCTTCGCGCCCGCGGGCCTGATCGCGTCGTCGCAGGAGCGTGCCGTCGAGAAGCAGTGGAACGAGCTGCCCGCATCCGCCCAGCCGACCAGGGGGCACTGATGGCCGCGGCGGTGGCGGACGCGGCACGTCGGGCCTGGAACGCGGTCGCCTGGTACGTGAACGGAGTGACGGGCCAGTCGCGGTACACGGCCTACATCGCGCACGAGCGCGAACGGCATCCCGAGCGAGAGCCGCTCACAGAGAGCGAGTTCTGGCGTGCGCACTATGCGCAGCAGGACGCCGACCCCGGCGCCCGCTGCTGCTGAGCGGCCGAAGACGACGGATGCCGCAGGGAACGAGTCCCTGCGGCATCCGCGTGTCAGCGACCGATGATCAACCCGGGTGGGTCATCGACAGCAGATCGAGCTTCTCGTCCAGCTGCTCGAGCGTGAGGTCTCCACGCTCCACGTAGCCGAGGTCGATCACCGCATCACGTACGGTGATGCCCTTCGCGACCGAGTGCTTGGCGATCTTCGCTGCGGCCTCGTAGCCGATGAGC
>NZ_JAGGPD010000486.1:2234-3827 GCF_018613995.1 Microbacterium sp. ISL-103
GAGGTTCGCCGGCAGCCCGTCGACGGTCTTGTCGGCGAGAACGCGCGAGGCGTTGGCGAGCAGGCGGATCGACTCGAGAACGGCGGTGCCCATGACCGGGATCGCGACGTTGAGCTCGAACGAGCCGGATGCGCCGGCCCAGGCGACGGTCGCGTCGTTGCCGATCACGCGGGCGCACACCATCAGCACAGCCTCGGGGACGACCGGGTTGACCTTGCCGGGCATGATCGATGATCCGGGCTGCAGGTCGGGGATGTGCAGTTCGCCGAGGCCCGTGTTGGGGCCGGAGCCCATCCAGCGCAGGTCGTTGTTGATCTTGGTCAGAGAGACCGCGATCGTGCGCAGCGCGCCGGATGCCTCGACGAGGCCGTCACGGTTGGCCTGCGCCTCGAAGTGATCCTTCGCCTCGGTGATCGGAAGCTCGGTCTCGGCGGCGAGAAGCTCGATGACCTTCTGCGGGAAGCCGAGCGGGGTGTTGATCCCGGTGCCGGTGGCGGTGCCGCCCAGCGGCACCTCGGCGACGCGGGGGAGAGCCGACTGCACGCGCTCGATCCCGAGGCGCATCTGACGGGCGTAGCCACCGAACTCCTGGCCGAGGGTCACAGGCGTCGCATCCATCAGGTGCGTGCGGCCGGACTTGACCGCGTCCTTCCACAGCTCGGCCTTCGCCTCGAAGGCGACGGCGAGGTGGTCGAGTGCGGGGATGAGTGTGTCGATGAGCGCCTGAGTGACCGCGATGTGCACCGAGGTCGGGAACACGTCGTTCGACGACTGCGAGGCGTTCACGTGGTCGTTCGGGTGCACGTCGGCGCCGAGGATGCGGGTCGCGAGGGTCGCGAGCACCTCGTTCATGTTCATGTTCGACGACGTGCCGGAGCCCGTCTGGTAGGTGTCGACCGGGAATTCGGCGTCGTGCGCGCCGGATGCGACCTGGTCGGCGGCCTGGGCGATCGCGTCGGCGATGGCGCCGTCGAGGGTGCCGAGTTCCTTGTTGGCGAGCGCGGCAGCCTTCTTGATGCGCGCGAGAGCCGCGATCTGCGTCGACTCGAGACCCTTGCCCGAGATCGGGAAGTTCTCGACGGCACGCTGCGTCTGCGCACCGTAGAGCGCGTTCACGGGCACCCGCACCTCGCCCATGGTGTCGTGCTCGATGCGGTAGCCGTGCGAGTTCTCGTCGCTGCGCTGGTCGGTGTCGGTCATTCCGAACCCTCCTTGGTTGCGGGGCCGTGCCCCTCGGTGTCGATTCCGTCGGTGTCGATGCCGTCTGTGTCGATCCCGACCGTGATGACGGGCACCGCGGTGCCCTCGGCCAGGCGGTAGTTGGCGCCCACGATGCCCAGCCGACCGTCGGAGACGGCCTGCGAGATCACCTCGGACGACTGCAGCAGGTCTCTGACGGTGTTGCGCAGGTGCTCCTGTCCGACGAGCTCGGCGTCGATCTCGTCGACGGTGGTGCCGCCGCTCTCGACGAGCACCTTGCGGGCTGCGGGGACGATCGGTGCGATGAGCTTCCAGATGTGCGGGGGGAGCGGAGCCGCGTCGATCGCGGGCCCGTCGACCGCAGCGCCCACGGCACCGCACGAGGCGGGGGCG
>NZ_JAGGPD010000487.1 GCF_018613995.1 Microbacterium sp. ISL-103
CGTCGCTGCGACTCGGCCCGGCCGGCCGGGTGCACGAGCGCGTTCAGAGTGGCGAGCGCCGCCGGATCCCCGAAGACCTTCGCTCCGAGGGACGCGCGATCGAGTGCGCCCTCCGCAGTGATCACGTCCGCGCCGAACGCCTCTTCGATCCGGTCGAGCACCGGGGATGCGGGGGCCTGTACGTCACGGACGATCTGGTCGGCGTCGACGATGACGGCCCCGAGCTCGGAGAGCCGTCGTGCGATGGTCGACTTGCCGGAGGCGATGCCGCCGGTGAGTGCGATGAGAGGCATTCGGCCAGTCTAGGCTTCGACCGCGCGGGCCTCAGCGCCCGAGAAGCTGCCGCCGCGAGCTGATGACGCCCGTGTCGAACCCGGCCAGGTGCAGTCCACCGTGGAACCGCGCGTGCTCGATCTTGATGCAGCGGTCCATCACCACGGAGAGCCCTGCGTCGGCGGCGAGGGCCGCCGCGTTCTCGTTCCAGGAGCCCAGCTGCAGCCACAGCGTCTGCGCTCCGGCGTCGATGGCCTCCTGGGCGACACCGGGCAGGTCGTCGTGGCGGCGGAACACGTCGATGATGTCGGGGACGACCGGCAGCTCGGCGAGCGACGCGTACACCGGCTGACCGAGGATCTCCGTCTCGCGGGGATTCACGAGGTATACGTCGTAGGCGGTGCTCGAGAGCAGGTAGGTCGCGACGAAGTAGGAGGCACGCGCGGGATTGTTCGATGCGCCGACGATCGCGACGGACTCCGCGCGCCGGAGGATGTCGAAGCGCTGCTTCGGGTTCGACCCTTGCCACGTGCGTTCCGCGTGCAGAGGAGCCGCTCCCGGCAGCGCGCACGCCGCGGCGTCCTGAGGCACGGGCAGCGCGCAGGCGTCCGCTCCCGAGAGGTTCGTGTGGCTCATCGGTTCGCTCCCGTCGCCGTGCTGAGTGCCTGGTCCAGGTCCCAGATGATGTCGTCCGCATCCTCGAGGCCTACCGAGATCCGGATGAGGTCAGGCCGCACCCCGGCCGCCTCGAGCTGCGACTCGGTGAGCTGACGATGAGTGGTGGATGCCGGGTGGATGACGAGCGTGCGCGCATCACCGATGTTCGCGAGGTGCGATGCCAGCTGCAGGTTCTCGATCAGTGTCTCCCCCGCCGCGCGACCGTCCTCGGCTCTGACTCCGAACGCGAACACCGACCCCGGCCCGAGCGGCAGGTACTTCGCGGCGCGCCCATGGTGCGGATGCCCCTCGAGCCCCGCCCAGGTCACGTATTCCACGCGGGGGTCAGACGCCAGCCAGTCCGCGACGATGCGCGCGTTGGCGAGGTGGGCGTCGATGCGCTGCGGCAGCGTCTCGACACCCTGCAGGAGGTTGAAAGCGGACTGCGGGCTCAGCGCCGGACCGATATCGCGCAGCTGCTCGGTGCGCAGCTTGGTGAGGAACCCGTACTCGCCGAAGTTGTCCCACCACTTGATCCCGCCGTAAGACTCCACCGGCTCGGTCATCTGCGGGAAGCGGCCGTTGCCCCAGTCGAACGTTCCCTTCTCGATCACCACGCCACCGAGAGTCGTGCCGTGGCCGCCGAGGAACTTCGTGACCGAATGGATGACGATGTCGGCACCGTGCTCCAGCGGACGTGCCAGATAAGGGGTGGCGAGTGTCGCGTCGACGACGAGCGGCACGCCGGCAGCGTGCGCGACCTCCGCGAGGCCTTCGATGTCTGCGATCTCACCCGACGGGTTGCCGATCATCTCGACGTAGACGACCTTGGTCTCGGGGCGGATCGCCGCCGCGTAGTCGGCCGGATCCGTGGAGGCGACGAACGTGGTCTCCACGCCGAATCGACGCAGCGTCACATCCAGCTGGGTCACGGTACCGCCGTACAGCTGCGCCGAGGCGACCACGTGGTCACCGGCTCCGACGAGCGCGGCGAACGTGATGAACTCGGCGCTCATGCCCGACGCGGTCGCGACGGCGCCGATCCCGCCCTCCAGCGATGCCAGCCGCTCCTCGAGGGCGGCGACGGTGGGGTTGCCGATGCGCGAGTAGATGTTGCCGTACTTCTGCAGCGCGAAGAGGTTGCCGGCGTCCGTCGCATCCTCGAACACGAAGGAGGTCGTCTGGTATATCGGCACGGCGCGGGCACCCGTCGCGGCATCCGGTGTGCCTCCGGCATGGAGAGCCCTCGTGCGAAACCCGAAGCGGTGGTCTTCCGTCATTGCGTCCTCAGTTCAACTGTCTCGAGCACGGCGGCGATGTCGTCGACGGCCCACGGGTTCTGCAGAGATGTCGTGTCCCCGAGCGGCGCCGGTGCGCGTCCCGCTCGCCGGTCCTGCTCGGCTTCCCAGAGCTGCGCGAGCAGTCGGCGCATGATCTTGCCGGAGCGGGTCTTGGGCAGGTCGGGCACCACGACGATGTGCTTCGGCTTGGCGACGGGTCCGATCGCCGTGGCGACCTGTCCTCGCAGCTGCGAGGTCGAGACCTCTGCGTGTCCTGACGCGGTGACGAATGCGACGACGGCCTGCCCGGTGACCGGGTCGGCGACGCCTGCGGTGCCTGCCTCCCCCACCGTGTCGTGCGCCACGAGCGCCGATTCGATCTCGATCGTCGAGAGCCTGTGGCCAGCCACGTTCACGACGTCGTCGAGGCGGCCGAGGATCCAGATGTAGCCGTCGGCATCGCGCGTCGCCCCGTCACCGGCGACGTAGTAGCCGCCGTGTTCACCGTGTCCGGCGTACGCCGACCAATAGGCATCGCGGTAGCGCTGCGGGTTGCCCCACACGGTCCGCGCCATTCCCGGCCACGGACGCCGCACCACGAGCGTTCCGGATCTTCCTGGTGCCACCTCATCGCCGTTCGCATCGACCACGGTCGCATCGATGCCGGGCAGCGGCACGGATGCGGAGCCGGGCTTGAGGGTCGTCACTCCCGGAAGCGGCGCGATCATCGCCGCCCCGGTCTCGGACTGCCACCAGGTGTCGACCACCGGGAGCTCGTCGCGCCCGAAGTTGCGACGGAACCAGATCCACGCTTCGGGGTTGATCGCTTCGCCGACCGTTCCGAGCAGACGCAGCGTCGACAGATCATGCCCGTGCGGCAGCTCCGCGCCGAACCAGGTCATGAATGTTCGGATCAGGGTCGGCGCGGTGTAGTACACCGTCACGCCGTAGCGCTCGATGATCTCGAGGTGTCGCTCGCGGTCGGGGGTGTCCGGCGTGCCCTCGTAGATGACCTGCGTGAGGCCGTTCGAGAGCGGACCATAGATCTCGTACGTGTGGGCGGTCACCCAGGCGAGATCCGCCGTGCACCAGTGCACGTCGTCGGGCTTCGCGTCGAAATGGGCCCAGTGCGCCCAGCTCGCATGCGTGAGGTATCCGCCGGATGCGTGGACCAGCCCCTTCGGCTTCCCCGTGGTGCCCGACGTGTAGATGATGAAGAGCGGATGCTCGGCATCGAACGCCTCGGGCTCGTGCTGGGAGGAGGCGGTGTCGACGACGTCATGCCACCAGACGTCGCGTCCCTCGGTCCAGGGAACATCCTGCCCGGTGCGCCGGAGCACGAGGACGTGCTCGAGGTCGGGAAGATCCGCGGCCGCGATGTCGGCCGTCGACTTGACCTCGGTCGCGGTGCCTCGGCGGAACTGACCGTCGCTCGTCACGAGCAGCTTGGCTCCGGTGTCGGCGAGTCGGAACCGCACCGCTTCGGCCGAGAATCCGCCGAAGACGAGGGAGTGCACGGCTCCGACGCGCGCGCAGGCGAGGGTGACCACGACCGTCTCGATCAGCACCGGAAGGTAGATGACGACGCGGTCGCCCGGTCGGATGCCGAGTGCGATGAGTGCGTTGGCCGCGCGCGACACCCTGTTCTGAAGGTCGGAGTACGTCCCGGCGATGCGGTCGCCGGGCTCGCCCTCGACGTGGAGCGCGACCTTGTCCCCTCGGCCGGCC
>NZ_JAGGPD010000488.1 GCF_018613995.1 Microbacterium sp. ISL-103
CGCACGGGACCCGGGTGCTCGCCGAGGCGCTGCTCCGACACGAACGCCGTGAGGGGGATCGCCACCACGCCCGCGCGATCGGGGAGCGCGCGGCAGAACTCCGCCGCATCCGCTCCTCCCAGGGCCGACGCGTCGGCGACGGTGAAGTAGCCGCCCTGAGGCGGGAACACGGTGAACCCGGCGGAACGGAGTCCGTCACCGAGGATCTCGTGCTTCTGCGCGAGGGTCGAGGCCGCATCGGCGAAGAAGCCGTCGCCGAGACGAAGCCCCACGGCCACGGCCGGTTGGAACGGCGAGCCGTTGACGTAGGTGAGGTACTGCTTGACGGTCAGCACGGCCGTGATGAGATCAGCCGGACCATGCACCCAGCCGATCTTCCACCCGGTGGCTGAGAAGGTCTTGCCCGCCGATGAGATCGTGAGAGTGCGCCGGGCCGCGCCGGGCAGGGTGGCGATGGGCGTGTGTGCGGCGTGGAACGCGAGGTGCTCATACACCTCGTCGGTCACGATGACGACGTCGTGAAGCTCGGCCAGGCGCACCACCTCTCGAAGCACCGCGAGATCGAAGACCGCACCCGTGGGATTGTGTGGATCGTTGACCAGGATGATGCGGGTGCGGTCGGTGACGGCGGCCGCCAGCTGCTCGAGATCCGGTTGGAAGTCCGGGGCGCGCAGCGGCACGGTCCGAAGGCGTGCACCGGCGAGAGCGACCGCAGCGGCATACGAGTCGTAATACGGCTCGAAGACGACGACTTCGTCATCAGGGCCATCGATGAGGGCCAGCAGCGTCGCCGTGAGCGCTTCGGTCGCACCGGCCGTCACGATGACCTCTCGGTGCGGGTCGACCTCGAGACCGTAGAAGCGTCGTTGGTGCTCGCTGATCGCCTCGAGCAGATCCGCAGTGCCACGACCGGGCGGGTACTGGTTGGCCCCGTGGGCGATGGCGTCCCGTGCGGCCTCCAGCACCTCGGACGGCCCGTCCTGGTCGGGGAACCCCTGACCGAGGTTGATCGCTCCGGTTCTCGCCGCGGCCGCGGACATCTCTGCGAAGATGGTGGGCGCGACGGTTCCATCTGGTGCGAGCAGACCGGCTCCCGCTGCCGTGCGCCGCCATGCGCCGGGGATGACACTCATGAAGAACAGGCTAAGGCCATAGGTGAAACTCATCTTCGCCATTGGAAACGCACAGACACAGGCGTCACTCTGAAGGGGCGTTGTTGAAGGAGCACACACCATGAACGAAGACAGCACCCAGGACCACTCGGCATCCGCGTCGAACGACGCAGTGCCGTCCACCGAGGCAGCAGAGGGCGTCGACCGTTCGACGACCGCCGCCGCCGCTGAGAACCCCCGCCAGGGCCACGAGGTCCCGTCGACCTTCGCGTCAGAGCCCACGGTCGCGCCGGCGCCGCAGGTGCCGTCCGCAGCGGCTCCCGCCGCTCCCACTTTCGAAGCCCCCGCGGCGTACGTGTCGCCGACCGCCCAGACGGCCCCGCAGCATCCGTACGCGGCCCCGGGATCACCGTCCGGCCACGTCGGTGCCCCCACCGCCACCGCCCCCGGCGCGGCGTTCGGCATCCACACCGCCGCCCAGCCCGCACCCCTCGACCCGTCGACCAAGACCAAAGAGCACAAGCCCCGCACCGGCGTGAAGTTCGCCGCGATCGTGGTCGCCGCAGCGCTCGTCGGCGGAGTCGCCGGATTCGGCGGCGGTGCGATCCTCAACGGGATCACGAACCAGACCTCCACCGGAGTCGCACAGGGTCCCGACACCGTGACCGTCAACAACCCCGGATCGGTGAACGAGACCACCGCGGTCGCGACCGAGGCGCTTCCGTCGGTCGTGACGATCGAGGTGGCTGGATCCGACGAGGCGGGCAGCGGATCGGGCGTCCTCA
>NZ_JAGGPD010000489.1 GCF_018613995.1 Microbacterium sp. ISL-103
GCCATGAACAGTCCGGGGATCGCCCGATGATCCTGTGGTTCACGATCGTCCAGGTCGCACTCGCTGTGGCGGCGGGCCTCTTCTGCGTGACGATCGGGCTGGCAGGGCGCCGCCCCAGCGACTACACGGTGGGTGCGCTCGCGCTCGTCGAGCTGCTGCTCATCGTCCAGGTGGTCGTCGCCATCGTGGCACCCCTCGTCGGCAACCCGCCGACCGGTGATCTTCTCGAGTACTGGGTCTACCTCGTGTCGGCGGTGCTGCTGCCGATCGGTGCGGTGCTCTGGGCGCTCATGGAGCGCAGCCGGTGGAGCACGGTGATTCTCGGAGTCGCCGCATTCGCCGTCGCGATCATGGTCTGGCGCATGCACGTCATCTGGACGATCCAGGTGGCCTGACCGGGCGCCGGCACCGCGCATCCGCCCGCCCCGCTCGGACCTAGAATGGGTGGAGCTATGAGCACCACCGCCCCCACCTCCCGAATGACCGGCATCGGCCGTGTCCTCGTGATCGTCTACGCCGTCATGGCGCTGGCCGCGACAGGTCGAAGCTTCGTGCAGATCTTCCGGCAGTTCGACGAGGCACCCCTCGCGTACACGCTCTCAGCCCTCGCGGCGGCGGTCTACATCCTGGCGACACTGGCTCTCGTGCTGGCGAACCGCCGCGGGTGGTATGCGGTGGCGTGGGTGGCCATCGTCTTCGAGCTCACCGGCGTACTGGTGGTCGGCGCTCTCAGCATCTTCTTCACCGATCTCTTCCCGCACGACACCGTCTGGTCGATGCTCGGGCGCGGCTATCTCTTCATCCCGCTCGTGCTCCCGGTGTTCGGGATCTGGTGGCTGCGGACGCATCGACCGGTGCGCGACGCACAGGACGCGGCGGCCGCCGAGGCGATCGCATGATCGTCTTCCGCGACCCGCAGCAGGTGCCCGCCGGATTCGGCGCCTCGGTCGTGGCCATCGGAAAGTTCGACGGGGTTCATGCCGGGCACCGTGCGGTCATCCGGCGCCTCAAGCAGATCGCCGACGCGACGGGGCAGCGTGCGGTCGCAGTGACGTTCGACCGCAACCCGCTCGCCGTACTGCGCCCCGATCGCCGCCCTGAGAACGTGGTGACCGTCGACCGCAAGCTGGAGCTGCTGGGCGAGCTCGACCTCGATGCGACCCTCGTCCTGACCTTCGACGCAGAGCTCGCGGCTCGCAGCGCCGAGGAATTCGTCACCTCGATCCTGGTGAAGGCACTGGGCGTCTCGACGGTCCTCGTCGGAGAGGACTTCCGGTTCGGTCATGGAGGAGCGGGGAACCCCGAACTCCTGCGTGAGCTCGGGCCGACGCACGGTTTCACGGTCGAGGTCGTCGACGACGTCTTCCTCGACGGATCCGCCCGGAGGGTCTCGTCCACGTGGATCCGGGAACTGCTCATGGACGGCGACGTCGCCACGGCTGCTCGCGTGCTCGATCGTCACGTCGACGTGCGGGGCGAGGTCGTGCACGGACTCAAGCGAGGGCGCGAGCTCGGGTTCCCCACGGCGAACCTCTCTGCGTCCGTCGACTCGTTCGTGCCCGCCGACGGCGTCTATGCCGGGTGGCTCGTCGATCACCAGACGGGGATCCGTCACCGAGCGGCGATCTCGGTGGGCACCAACCCGACGTTCGACGATGTGCTCGAACGACAGGTCGAGGCGCACGTCATCGGCGAGACTGATCTTGATCTCTACGGGCACGACGTGACCGTCGAGTTCGTCGAGCGGTTGCGCGGGATGGTCGCATTCGAGGGCATCGAGAAGCTCAAGTCGCAGATGGCGGCCGATGTCACGGACGCCGAGCGCGTGCTCTCGCAGAGCGCCGGCTGAACCTCGCACGAACTCTGCGTGTCCTGATCTGCGGCGTTCCCGCGTCATGACATAGAATGAGATCGGTGATTCACGATCGTCGCGCGTCATTCGCTCGTCGACGATCACCGGAAATACTGTTCGTACGGTCATGGCTCACGCCACACGCGAACACCGAGAACGGCCGATGCATCCCTCGGATGCCCCGGCCTTCACGCTCAGGAGGAGCATGCCGACCACGGCAACCGCCGCAACACGGCGCAAGAAGACGTCTCGTCGCGATGAAGAGGCACCCCTGATCCCGATCCTCGCGCGCAAGGTGCGCGAGATCGAGGCGAAGTCCCAGCGGGGCAAGCTCGGGCCCACGAACCGCGTCAAGTTCCAGGTGATCGCCTTCCTGGTGCGCGAAGAGCGCGCGAGGGTGAAGGCCGACTCCGAGATCGCCGACGCCGCCAGATCCGAGCTGCTCAAGCGGCTCGACGGTGTGGCGACGATCCTGGCGAAGACCGCTGCTCGCGACACCTCGCTGATCCAGCTCCTCGAAGCCGACCAGGCGACCTCGCCGGTGGCGAAGCGGATGCGTCGCGACTGGCTTCTCGAGTCCGGAGCCGAGCTGGCCCCGGAAGAGCTCATCATCGCCGACGTCGCCCCGGTTGCGACATCGGTCGTGTCCGCGGCGATCGCGGAGCGCCAGGTGACGCCTGCCTCTGTGGAGGCCCGTCAGCTCGCGAACCCGTTCCTCGCTCCCGACCTCACGCCGCGCGCTGCCACGACCCCGCGCCGCCGGCTCGACGGCTGGGAACTCATGGGGCCGCTGTACAAGGCCTTCGAGACCGGCGCCGGAGGAGGAGCGGCGAGCATGGACCTGCCGCCCGCACCCGAGTACGACCACCC